>JAQSDP010000450.1 GCA_029945985.1 bacterium
GACTGTTGGTTCAATTACATCAATCGCGTCGCCGACGCTATTGGAATTGGCAGATATCCTGCCTAGCCGCTACCGATTCCGGATCGCTCTCGCAGTCGAACTCAAGACCTTCCACGTCGACTTGTCGCTGTCGAAGATCGTGTTGAGCCCCTGCTCTTCCATCGGCGGATCGCCCATATATTCGTCGCCCGCTTTCCAGAAGATCTGTCCCTTGACGGGTCTGGCCGTTCCGCCAAAAGCCCAAAAGTTCGCACCAGCAACTACCGGATCGCCGCCGGGTTGATTACCGACGAAGGAGAGCATCTTCGCGAAATACTTGTCGCGATAGTCGGTTGACGAGGATGGGTCAAAACTGTGCTGATCCCGCGGCAAGCCGAATTCTTCGAGCACAAGCGGCTTATTCAATTTCTTTGCGATCGGAATGTGACGAGCGACGTATTCAGTGGCCTTTTCCATGACATTCGGAAAGCCTTCCGCGAGCTTATCACCGGTAAACCAACCCCAGTTCTTCGCCCAGATATGGATCGCAAGATAGTCCACGTTCTTGTCCGCGTGTATCTGCTCGAATAGCTCGAGGCTTTCCGTGCCCATGAATCCTTCATGCCCGATCGTGACGAGATGGTTCTTGTCTTTTGACTTGATCAGTGCCGACACGTCGCTGATCCAAGCTTTGTAGTCGTTGTGAGCGTACGGCCGCATCGGGCGAGGCTCGTTCCCAAGTTCCCATGCCATGATCGCCGTGTCATCAATATAGCGTTCACCGGTAACTGTGTTTGTACGGTCCACCATCCGCGAAAGGTGTAGGTTGTAGCTCTCCTTACACTTCGCACATCCGTAGAATTTCGAAACGATGTCTCGCTGCTCGTCCCACGTCAACTTGCGCGTTTCCTGATCCTTCGGCACCAAGCCGTTCCAGATCAGATATTGTTGAAATCCTCCGCTCCATTCCCAGTTGTTACTGATGAAGATAACGCCCTTCATATCGCGCTTTCCCATTTCCGCCAGCACGATGTCGAGGCCCTTCAAAACATCATCATTGAACTGTCCTTGGGTCGGCTGCAGCGGCGGTCCGACGCGGATCACGCCATTGATCAATCCCGAACCTTCCGCACCACCCAGAAGGCGAAGATTAGTGACGCCCTGGGATTTCAAAAAATCTAACTCCTTTCGTAGTCGATCGAGCCCTCGCTTCTTGTTCTTCTCCAGCCCAAGTAGGCTGCCATACCAGTAGTTCGTTCCGATGAAATAATACGGCTTGCCATTCACTTCGAAAATAGCCCCTCCAGTCTTCACGAAACCGGATTGCGCGAACGAGAGCGTTACAAAGGTGAGAACGAGAATAACCGCGAGCAAGGACCTTGAAGTGATCATAGTTTCCTCATAGTTCTGAGCTTGATCGATTGTTCCGCAACATTCTACTACCACTTCTTCATCGGCTTAGCGTAAAGCATCTATTCTCGTCTGGGGAACAACTTGTTCTACGCTTTGCCGTGGGATGTTTGTTCGTTATCTTTGACGGATGAAAGCCGTCCAGTTCTTAACTTTTCTCCTGCTTTGCCTCTCGTTCCAAGCCTATTCGCAGCTAAGTCCGTCGAGTCAAACGCGTTTGATTGCCGTCACGATCGACGACGCTCCGCACAACGGCCCGATCGGGTCGCTCGTAGAACTCGCCTTGATGACGAAGAAGTTCACGGAAACTCTAAAGTCCCAGAAGATCCCGGCCGTCGTATTCGTCAACGAAGGGCAACTCTACTATTCGGCCGATGACATCGAGGAGAAGATCGCGATCCTTCGCTCGTGGATCGGATCCGGCATCGAACTCGGCAATCATACTTTCGGGCATGTTGGGCTTAAAGATACCCCGCTCGAAGCATATCAGGACGACTTCATTCGCGGGGAGGTCGTCTCCCGCCGGATCGCGAGCGAATCCAAGACGCCGTTGCGATATTTTCGCCATCCATTTCTTCAGATGGGACCCACCCGTGATATCGAGGAACTGTTCGAGGCATTTCTCGCAAAGCGAGCTTATCGTTCAGTACCCATTACTCTGACGACCGAAGATTGGATGTTCCTCCCTGCTTATCAGAAAGCCAAGGACGCAACCGAAAAGAAAAGGATCAGTGATGATTACCTATCGTTCGCTGAAGCCGACGTTGCCTACCGCGAGAAAGCCGCCAACCGAATGTTTGGCCGGCCGATACCCCACATTCTGCTGGTTCATGCCAACGCGGTTACCGCCGACAACCTGACCAGACTGATCGAGATGTACCAATCGCGAGGATATAAATTCATATCCGTCGAAGAAGCTCTCAAAGATCCGGCGTACGCAAATCCCGAGAAATATTCTCCAACCTCCGATTGGCTTCGAGGATGGTCGATCAGCAAAGCCATCCAGTTCGACCCGCCGCAGCCACCTGAGTATATCAGGGCCGCGGCGACTTCCCAGTGAACTTACGGCTTCTTGTAGACGGCTTCACGCTGCTGATAGCCGTCCTTGATCACGGTCGCGTCGACGTTATCTTTATCGACCGCGATCGGTTCCAGGTAGATAAACGGTACGTCAACGCGGCCGTTGTTGACCGTCTTGTCGGTCGGCGGCTTCTCGCCTTTGGCTAGGGCGACGGCGGCCTCGGCGGCTCTCGTCGCAAGCTGCGAAACAGGTTTGTAGACCGTCATCGACTGCGTTCCGGCAACAACTCTTTGTAGGGCCGAAAGGTCAGCGTCCTGGCCGGACACGAATACCTTACCGGCTAGGCCTTTCTGAAGCAGTGCTTGAACCACGCCGCCTGCTGTTGAATCATTCGACGCCACGACCGCAACCACGTCATTCGCGTTCTGCGTTAATGCGTTCTCGGTATGCTTCAACGCTTCCTCGGCAAGCCAATCTTTCGCCCATTGGTCCGCAACTATCTTGATATCACCACGGTCGATCGCAGGCTGAAGAGCTTTCATCTGCCCCGCACGAAACATTTTCGCGTTATTGTCCGTGGGAGCTCCGCCGATCAAGATGTAATTTCCCTTCGGTGCCCGATCAAGAAGATATTTCGCCTGCATCTCTCCGACCTTTTCGTTGTCAAACGAAATGTAAAGATCAGGCGCGGAGTTTCTGATCAGGCGATCGTACGACACCACCGGAACGTTCTCCTTCTTAGCCGCGTCTACGATCGCACCGGCAACGTCCGCGTTATGCGGGATCACTACCAGCACGTCGATTCCTTGAAGCAGCAATGCCTGGGCTTGGTTTATCTGCGTCTCGTCATTACCGTCCGCAGACTGCACGATCACTTCCGCTCCAAGTTCTTCCGCACGCTTCACGAAGAGATCTCTGTCTTTCTGCCACCGCTCTTCCTTAAGCGTGTCCATCGAAAAGCCGATCTTGATCTTGCGGTCAGCCGCTTTGGAGTTCGCAGTTGGAGTACCGTTCTGGCCGGTACAGCCGGCAAGAATTAGCGAGAGAAAGATGGTAATAAGAATTAAGACTGTTTTCATCTAGTCAACTCCAAGTAAGATATCGATGGTCAGTTGATCGAGCCGCTCATACTTCAGCCCCTTAGCAGCCATTGCCGCCCTATCAAACGAACGCTCAAGCAATTCCGCCGAACCACCCGCACTGAACGCACCCAATCCCCCATTGTCCGTCGCCGCGATTTCCGCCAGCAGTTCCTGGATCTGAGGGTGGGCATTCCATCGCTCGGCCTTATCCTTAAAGATCAGGTACGTGCGCATACACCCGCGGGCGAAGTCTTTCACGCCTTCGTAGTCCTCGGTTCTGTACGCATGAGCGTCGAAGTGACGCGGGCCTGCATAGCCGACATCTTCGAGATATTTCACTAGCCAGAACGCTCCTTTTGGATTTGCCGAACCGAATCTCAGATCTTGATCGTATCGTCCCGGCACCTGATCGTTCAGATCAATGTGAAACAGTTTGCCCGATTCCCATGCCTGCGCGACTGCATGCATCATATTCAGCCCGGGCATGGTTTCGTGCGCGACTTCCGGATTCACCCCGACCATTTCCTTGTGTTCGAGTGTTTCAATAAAAGCTAGGTAAGATCCGGTCGTCGGGAAATATATGTCGGCCCGAGGCTCATTCGGCTTAGCCTCAAGGGCGAACTTGTAACCGTATCCTTGGGCAATGTTGTACTCGCACAAGTAGTTCATCGCCTCGCGAAAACGCTTGATCGCATCGTCCGGCACGCGGCAAGCATCGGTTTCGACTCCCTCACGTCCGCCCCAAAGCACGAATGTCTCCGCTCCAAACTCGGCGCCAAGATCCATAGCCCGCATCGTTTTCTGCGCGGCGTAAGCACGGACCTTCGCGTCATTTGCCGTGAACGCGCCGTCGCGGAAAACGGCGTCGTAGAAAAGGTTCACCGTCGCCATTGGAACCTTCATGCCGCTCGATTCGCATGCCGATCGAAACTCAGCCACGATCGAATCACGCTCAGCCGCGGTCGCGTCGATCGGCACAAGATCGTTGTCATGAAAATTGACACCGTACGCACCGACCTCAGCCAGCAGCTTAACGGCATCGACCGGCTTCAGCGTATCCCGCACCGCCTCGCCAAACGGATCTCGGCCGCGGTTCCCGACCGTCCAGAGGCCAAATGAAAATTTGTGCTCAGGTCTTGGTTCAAAACTATTGCTCATTCTATTTCTCCGTGTTCCCCGCGTGATTAAGCGCGGGATAAAGCGATCTAAATCTTTGATAGTTCTTTTCGAGAACCGCAGAGTTATCCGGGTTTGGCTCCACAGTCTCATCTATTCTTATCGTCGCACCGACCGCAGCCTCGACCGACGGCCAAGCTCCGGTGCCGACTCCCGCAAGTAATGCGGCACCGTACGCAGCGCCTTCGTCAGCAACCAATGTCGAGACCGGCTGGCCATATACATCGGCCTGTACCTGCCGCCAAAGCGGAGAAGATGCACCGCCTCCACCCAAACGGATCTCGTTGATCGGTGCTCCCAGCGATCGAAAGATGTCGATCGAATCGCGAAGTGAGAATGCTACGCCTTCCATTATCGCCCGAACGAAATGCCCCCGGCCGCGGCTCCCGTTGACACCGGTGAAGGACGCCGTGGCATTCGGATCCATATGCGGGCTCCGCTCGCCCATCAGATATGGCAGCCAAATCAGTCCTTCCGAACCCGCGGGCACTTTCGCCGCCTCCGACGTCAGTTCGTCATACGACACGCCGGGTGCAAAAGTGTCGCGAAACCACTTGAGGCTATATCCAGCGGCTAATGTCACTCCGGTCATATGCCAGCGTCCGGGAATTGCATGACATAACGAGTGAACTCGTCCTTGCGGATCAAGCGTCGGCTTGTCGGCAACAACAAACACTACGCCTGAAGTTCCGATAGTCGCTCCAAGCGTACCTGGCGAAACCAGCCCGGCACCGATCGCTCCCGCGGCGTTGTCTCCAGCGCCCGCGAACACCGGGGTTCCCAACTTAAGCCCGGTCGCTTTCGAGCCTGCTTGCGAAACGAAACCGGTCGCTTCGATCGATTCGACAGCTCGCGGCAGCAGGCCCGCGTCAATCTCGACCGCCGCTAGCATCTCGCTGGACCAACATCGATCGCGTACATCGAACATCAACGTGCCCGACGCATCCGCAACATCGCACGCTTTCTCTCCCGTCAGTCTCAATCTGACGTAATCTTTTGGAAGCAGTACCGTTCGAATGCGGTTCCAATTATCCGGTTCGTTCTCGCGCACCCACAGAAGCTTAGGCAGCGTGAATCCTGTAACTGCCGGATTTGCGACCATTTCAATTACTTTCTTATCGCCTATTGTTGCTTTAAGCTTCTCAACCTGTGGAGCGGTTCGCTGGTCGTTCCACAATAACGCGGGGCGGATCACCGTATCAGCTTCATCAAGAAACACAGAACCGTGCATTTGCCCGGAGAAACTTACAGCCCCTATCTCATCGTTCGAAACCGTCTCCAGCACCTTACCGATCGCCTCCGAAGCTGCACGCCACCAATCCTCGGGAGACTGCTCGGACCAACCCGGATGCGGCGAAGCGAACGGCGCGTGATCGACCGTGGCCTGAGCAATTATTGCTCCGCCCTCGTCGATCGCCACCGCGCGCGATCCGCCCGTGCCGACATCTACTCCGAGAAACTTCATAAAATGATAATTGGTTTAGACAGCCAACTAAATCTAGATTATTGTGTTCTGAGTGTCAACGGTAAATGAAAGAACAGCGTCGGTTGACGTCGCAACGGGCAACCACGGCTCGCTGCGGCACCAGAACATTACGTCTATATTGCGTCTCATCTATAGGGATCGGCCGATCTCCCGCGTCGAACTCTCTCGCATTACCGGACTCAATAAAGCTACCGTCTCAAGTCTTGTGTCTGAACTCTTGGAAAGCGGCTGCGTCAGGTCCATCGGCGAGAATCAATCTGAACGAGCCGGCCGTCGTGAGGTGCTGATCGACATCGATCCTCAGAAGACGTCGGCCGTCAGTATGGAGATCGGCATTGGAAACATCTCCGTTATAGCAGCAGACTTCGCGGGAGAGACGATTTCACGGAGTGACGTAACCTTCGATCTCAATCTGACGGCGGGAAGGGTGATCTCAAAGGCTGCTAGGATGGCCAACGATGCCGCCGCTGAAGCCGAGTCGCTCAACGGGAAGGTGGCGGGCATCTCGATCGCCGTCCCCGGAGCGGTTGATATTGAAACCGGCAACGTTTTGTTCGCTCCCAATCTCGGCTGGCGCGACGTGCCAATTCTCGAGCGTCTTAAAGCGAAGATAAGCCATCCGGTACTGGTCGATAATGAAGCGTCGCTTGCCGCTCTCGGCGAGCACTTCTTCGGAGCTGCGAAAGGGCTTCGCGGCGTGCTGTACATTAGTGCAGGTGTCGGACTCGGCGGCGGCTTGATCGTCGACGGCGATATCTATCGCGGATCGTCGGGGATCGCAGGTGAGTTCGGGCATATGACCGTCGACATCGGCGGTAAACCGTGCTCGTGCGGGAAGAATGGATGCTGGGAAACCGCGGCTAACGAGGCGGCGCTCTTTTCGGAGTATCGAAGGCTGATGCCAAGGGCGAAGAATGTTGCAGATCGATCTCAGCTGATCGACCAGATCCTGATCTCGTCAGGAGCGGGCGAAGAATGTGGAATAAAGGCGCTGGAATTCATTGCGCGTCCACTTGCGGTCGGGATCGATTCGCTCATCAAGGCCTTTGACCCCGAACGCATCGTTCTCGGCGGGCCGCTCAGTTCCTTTTCAAAGTTCCTGATCCCGATGATCAGCCGAGAACTTCAGCAGCGCCGGATCTTCGGCGTTGACCATTGCGCCGAGGTCGTCGCCGCATCCTTCGGTCCGGACGCCGCTCTTAAAGGAGGTGTCGCACGGGTTATCAGGTCATTTCTCCGAACTCCTGCGATATAACACTCGATCAAACCCGGGTTTATTGCGAGTCCTTAGCCGGCTCTGGCAGCCTTCACAAGTTCGATGAACTCCTTGGCTCGGTCGGTCACGACCTGAGTGTTTCCCTCTCTGATCGCCTTTACGTCAACCAGGTCTGTTCCCACTCCCAGCGCACTTGCTCCAGCGGTGATGAAATCCTTAGCTGTCTTAAGAGAAACACCGCCAGTCGGGATCATCTTGACCTGCGGGAAAGGGCCTTTCAGATTCTTGATATAACTCGCTCCGCCAACCGCTCCGCACGGAAAGACCTTAACGAAATCGGCGCCGGCGCTCCACGCGGTAATTACCTCGGTGGGCGTGAGAACTCCCGGCATGACCGGAACGCTGTACCGATGGCACATCGCGATCGTCTCGAGGTTGAGCGCCGGGCTCACGATAAACTGAGCACCTGCGAGCATACACGCTCGGGCCGTTTCCGGATCCAGAACCGTCCCCGCCCCGACCAAAACCTCACTGCCGTACTTGTCCGCGACCTTTTCCATCACACGCACCGCGCCCGGAACGGTCATCGTGATCTCAAGCACATTAACGCCGCCCGCCTTGATGGCTTCGATCACCTGCATCGCTTCATCGGCGGACGACGCTCGAACGACAGGAACTAGCCCGAGTTCTTCAAGCTGTCTAACAATTTCTTTCTTATCCATACTATCTCGCTACTCGTGCACCGCCTCCTTTCATCACGCGCAGAACATCGGCCAGGGCGACCGTTGTCGTATCGCCGGGCGTCGTCATCGCGAGCGCTCCGTGAGCAGCACCGCAATTGACTGCCCACTCCGGAGATTCGCCAGTCAGGAATCCGTAGATCAAACCCGAGGCAAACGAATCGCCGCCGCCGACGCGGTCGAAGATGTCGAGATCGGGCCGCATCAACGCTTGATGAAGTTCGCCCTCAGTAAAACAAACCGCCCCCCAATCGTTCACTGATGCTGTCTTTGCGTTGCGGAGCGTCGTCGCCGCGACTGCAAAATTCGGAAACTCTTCAACCGCTTTGCGGATCATCTTTTCGAAGTTCGCGATGTCCAGTTTCGAATGATGCTCGTCCTGGCCTTCGACCTCGAAACCGAGACATGCAGTGAAATCTTCCTCGTTGCCGATCATCACGTCGACATACTGAGCAAGATCGCGATTAACTTCCTGCGCCTTCGCCTGACCGCCGATCGCCTTCCACAGCGAATCGCGGTAGTTAAGGTCATACGAGATGATCGTGCCGTGCTTCTTCGCGACCTGCATCGCTTCTTTCGCGACCTCAGGCGTGGTTTCCGAGAGGGCGCAGAAGATGCCACCGGTGTGCAGCCAACGAGCCCCTTCGTCGCCAAAGATCGTTTCCCAATCAATATCACCTTTCTTGAGTTGGGATACCGCTGTGTTACCGCGGTCCGAACAACCGAGGGCCGCACGAACTCCGAATCCTCGTTCCGTGAAGTTCATACCGTTGCGAACCGTTCGTCCGACGCCATCGTACTTCACCCACTTCACGTGCGATTGATCGACACCGCCCTGATAAATCAGGTCTTGAACAAGTCGGCCGACCGGATTATCAGCAAGCGCAGTCACGACCGCCGCATCGAATCCAAAGCATCGCTTCAATCCGCGGGCTACGTTGTATTCACCGCCGCCTTCCCACACTTCGAAACTTCGCGTCGTGTGAACACGCTTGTCGCCCGGATCGAGCCGGAGCATAACCTCGCCGAGGGAAACTATGTCCCACCTACATTCGTCTTTTGATTTGATCTTGAGTGCCATTCTTCAATTTCGATTCTGACTTCTGAATTGTGTTTTCTCATCGAGCCATCCACCCTCCGTCCACGACCATCACGTGACCTTGCACGTAATCGCTCGCAGAGGAGGATAAGAAAACGACTGCTCCTGAAAGATCGTCCGCATCGCCCCAGCGTCCAGCCGGAATGCGTTCCATGATCTGCCGATTCCGCGTCTCGTCCGCACGAAGAGCCGACGTGTTGTCGGTCTCCATGTATCCCGGAGCGATCGCGTTCACGTTCACGTTGTACTTAGCCCATTCGTTCGCAAGAGCCTTGGTGAGCCCCGCAACACCGGACTTCGACGCAGTGTAAGCAGGCACGGTAACCCCGCCCTGAAACGACAGCAGCGACGCAATGTTCACGATCTTTCCGCTACCCCGTTCGATCATGTGCCGCCCGACAGCTTGTGACAGGCGAAATACGCTCGAAAGGTTAACCTGGATGACCGTCGACCAATTTTCCTCGGAGAAATCGACCGCCGGCGAGCGGCGAATCATGCCGGCGTTATTTACGAGAATATCAATTTTTCCGAGCTCGGCTAAAGCCTCAGCCGCGACTCGGCTCGGAACTTCAGTTTCAGCCATATCGCCAACAACGCTAACGGCCTTACGCCCAAGAGCCGTGATGGCCGCGATCGCTTCAGCCGCTCCATCCGCCTCACGCGAATGACACGCTACATCCGCACCGGCCTCTGCCAGCGCGATCGCGATCCGTTGTCCGAGTCCACGTGACGCTCCGGTAACTAGAGCCGACTTTCCCGCAAGCGAAAACTTATCAAGGATCATTTCTGCGATGCCTCGAGTCCGGAACCCGCTTGAGCGTACTCCGGCTGAACATTCACCACACCAAACTGCCGATCGATACCCTCGCGATTCGCCGCCATCATCCACAAGAAATTGATCGAACCGCCGGGCGCCGCGACGTTCGGATGATAACCCTTCGGCATGACGACAACATCGCCCTCGTGCACGACCTGCACAATTTCGGGCTCCTTCCGGTCTGTGTATACCATCTGGATCCCCCAACCGGGCTCGGGCATATCGATGTACAGATAAGCTTCCTCAAGCATGTCGTGATGCTGATGTGGCGGCCACGAAGTCCAATTTCCTTCGGTCGAGAAGGTCACGCCAGCCATGATCCGGCCGGCCTGAATATTCTTGCCAAGCAGCACATTAAGATCACGTTCAGTCGGCGGAGAACCGGCGATAAAATGCAGAGCCGGGTCTTTCCGATTCTCTTCGAACGAAACAAACTGCAGCGAATACTGGTTCTCGACGGGAGATGACACCTCGGCAAGGTCACAGCCGTTCTCAGCTGTAACCGTCACCTGCGAATCGCGCGGAACATACAAGGCGTCATAGCGATTTAGTTGAAACGATGAATCACCCGCCGTGATCGTAGCCGAGCCATTCAAACAAATGAATCCAGTCTCGTGATCCTCAGTCGACAACTCGATCGGCCCATCACCTGCGTCAATCCGAATGCGGCCGTAATAGAGGTTCCGAGAAGCCGAGTTCTCCGGAGAAAGCTGGCGCGTTCGTCCCTTGGCACGATGAGTTCCCTTCAAGAAACATGTTTCCTTTGCGATCTCTTTGAGTTTGAGCTGTGCCTGCATAAAGTTCCTTCTTTCTTGTTTCTCTTGTTCTTCTTGCTCTGTGGTGAAAATATCCCAGCTACAAACAAAAAGAACGGGAACAGATGATCTGCGGCCTAGACAGTTGCCAAATACTCTTCCACCGCCACTTCCAATGCGCCGCCGATCGCTGCACCTGCCGGAGAACCGGCCTCAACTGTCCAGCCTTCAGTCTTACCGACGATGCTCTTAGCGATCGCGTCCCGCAGCGGCTGTTCGATGAATTGCCAACCGTAAACCAATCGGCCGCTGATGATCACACGCGGGATACCAATTCCCATGATCACGTTCGCGATCCCGATGCCTAGATACTCGCCGATCTGCTCGAGTGTTCGACGTGAACGATTATCACCGTTCTGGGCCTTCGCTACGATCTCGACGAATCGTGGGACTGATTCCCCGGGACGGAGCCGACGATCTCCCAAGTAAAGAGACGCGGCCGCTGCTGCGGATGCGTATCGTTCCCAGCAGCCTCGGTTACCGCAGACGCATTGTTTGCCGCCCGCTACGATCGTCATATGTCCGAACTCGCCGGCGATCCCGCGAGTCTGCCCGCTGCCGCGGTAGACCTCACTGCCAAGCACGAGACCGACGCCGATTCCGGTGCCCGAACGCACCAGGATGAAGTTCGTCATCAGCCCTTCTTCCGAGTTGCGGATCTTCATCCGGGCTTCATACATCGCCGCGGCGGTCGAATCGTTCTCCACCACGACGCGAACTCCGTCGACCGCGAGATCATCCGAGATCGGCACGTTTCGCCAATCCAAGTTCGGAGCAAAAACAAGCGACTCACGATTCGTATCGGTTAGTCCTGGTACGCTCACCCCGATCATTCTCAGGTTCTTGTCATTATTCCGACGGACGATTTCGTCGATATGCCGCCGGGTCTGGCGAAGAGCCATCGAGACAGCCGTGGGCGTCTCAAAATCATCTTCTTCCTCGATCTCGCCTTTCAGCGTGGTCACACCGACCTGCGATCGACGAACACCCAGATTCACGCCTATGAAATAGTCGCCATTGTCAGCAAACGAAACAACGCGAGGACGCCGTCCTTGGCCCGTCACGTCGAGCGTCTCCTCGCGCAGTATGCCCGCTGCTATTAGTGGCTTGACGTTCTCGGTGACCGTGCTCTTATCGATCTCGAGCCGCGAAGCTATGTCGGTCCGCGTGATCGGCTGTTCAGCTCGAATCAACCGCAGAAGCAAGCTCCTCTTATTTGCAACGCCTGCGGTCGCTGCCGCCAGTTCGGTCTGAAAAGTTTTCGCTTGGGGCATAGGGATTCGTAAAAGATTGAATCTTACAACGAAACCGTCTGCTCTGCCCAAAACTGGAATTCGCGGTGCTTCAAGATCTCCGCTTTTGCCTGGATCTCACCACTTGCTACTTTCGTAATATGTTCGAAGAGCCTTGTGCCCACCTGCTCGATCGATTCAGTACCCTCAATGATGTTTCCCGCTGATACATCCAGGTCATTCGCCATCCGCTCAAATACACGGTTGTTCGACGCGAGCTTTACCACCGGCGTGATCGCGTTGCCGATCGTTGTGCCGTTGCCGGTAGTAAAAACGACCACCGTGGCTCCCGAGGCAACCAGTCCAGGGGTCGACTCTTGATCGTAACCCGGGCCCTGCATCAGATTGATCCCGCGCATCCGCGGGGTCTCCGCGTACTCGATGCAGTCTTCTATCCTGGTCGTTCCAGCCTTCGAGATCGCGCCGAGCGATTTGATCGTGATATTTAGCAAACCGCCTGCCTTATTGCCAGTACTCGGGTTCTGATTCAGGACGGCACCAAACTTCGACGCGTACTCCTTGTACCAGTCCACCAGTGCGTAAATTTTTCTACCTGTCTCCGCATCCTTCGCCCGGTGTGCGAGCACGTGCTCAGCACCACAGAATTCCGGAACTTCCGTTAACAGAACCGTCCCTCCGCTCTTAACCAGCATGTCGGAACAATAGCCCAACGCCGGATTCGCCGAGATACCTGAAAAGCCGTCTGAACTTCCACACTTAACCCCGAGCACAAGCTCGCTCACCGGGAACTCTTCACGTACGCATTCGTTCACGACCGGCAGCATCTTCTCGACTTCCTTCAGCCCGATCTCGATCGCCGCCTGCGTCCCGCCGACATCCTGGATCCCGATCTTGAAAACCGGCTTCTCGATCGGCTTCTCACGACGGGTCAAATATTTTTCGACGAATGTAAGATTCGTTTTCTCGCAGCCAAGATCCATCAGTATGACGCCGCCGACGTTTGGATGATCGGCATAATTCGACAACGTTCGCATCATCACGTCGAGCGTCGAACCGTCCTGGCATCCGCAGCCCTTATTGTGTGGTATCGCCACAACACCATCGACATTCGGAAATTTCTCACGGCTGTAATGCATGAACTCCGACATCATCGAGATCTGCGTCGCCTCATGGCTGGCGCACATCGATGTGGGGACGATAAGGATAAAGTTGCGGGTTCCCACACGGCCGTCGGCCCGGCGAAATCCCATGAAAGTTCCAACTTCACTGACGTCGAAATAGTCGGGAGCGGGAGTCGAGATATTCTCGGGCAGATCGCGAACGATGGGGACGTCGTCCGTCATGTTCTCGTGCGTTATCCATTCGCCCTCAGCGATTCCCAGGGAGGTCCCGATCGGCTGGTTGTACTGCCGAACGAATTCACCTTCGGGAATGTCCCGAACGGCGAACCGATGACCCGGCGGAACTTCGCTCTTCAAAACGAGAATTTCAGTGTCGGAGAGCTGCACTGCCATCCCGCCGTGCGTCTCGCCCTTAACCACGGCGACGTTATCTGCCGGGTTCACGACGATCGCTACATCGCGGATGGGAACGATCTTTGGCTGCGCTTCGGTCATAAAATTACTCGGGGAGCAAATCAGGGAGCACGAACGAAGCTACGTTCGGATGAAGCCTTATCCAAAGTCCGGGGTTCTCATCCAACTGCTTCGCTCGCTCGGCTGCGTCATCCGCAAACACGGTCTCGGTCATCCTCGCAAAACTCTCGATCTTGGCCGGCGCCGTCGACGCATCAACGATCGACTGAACGATCTTCCGGGCACCGAGGATCGCCGCCGGCCCGAGCGTCAGGATGTGGGTCGCCGCTCTGCACTCGGCCTCGTCTTCCGGCGAGATCTCGCTGCCGCCTGCCTTAAATTTCGATACGTGATGCTCGAGGATGCTCGACGAGATCGGGATAATGCCGGCCACGTCCTTATACGTCGCTCCCGACCCGGGTTTGATGTAACAGAGATGCGAGGCCGCATTCGCCTCGGGACCGAGTCCAAGAAAAAAGTTGTCTATACCGCCGAGTTCC
>JAQSDP010000451.1 GCA_029945985.1 bacterium
ATTCCTCTATGCAAACGGATGTTTTGATCGCAGGGGCCGGCCCGACAGGATTGACGTTGGCGAGACAGTTAACACGTTTCGGTGTCGACCACATCGTGATCGATAAACGTGAAGGAACGACGCCGCATTCGAAAGCGATCGGAGTTCAGGCACGCACCCTCGAGCTCTATGAACAGATCGGTACGGCGGGGCGGCTTATCTCTGAAGGTCGCGTGGCCGACAAGGCCAGACTCATTAGCGGAGGCCAAGTAAAGGCCGAAATTGATTTCGGATCGTTCGGAGCGGGCATGAGCCCCTTTCCGTTTCTCCTCATCATCGAACAAGGAGTTCACGAACGCATCGTTTATGAAGATCTTCAAAGTGTCGGCGGCGGCGTGCGGTGGCTGACCGAGATGACGGGGTTTACGCCAGTCGCGGAGGGTGTCAGCGCGACGATCAATTCGCCGACCGGCAAAGCCAATATTTTGGCTAAATATCTGGTCGGCTGTGACGGCGCGCACAGCTTGGTACGTAAAAGCCTTGGGTTGAAATTCGAGGGGTCAACATTTGAGAGACTGTTCTATGTCGCCGACGTTGATATCGATTGGGATTTTACTCACGAAGCTTTCTACGGAAATCTCGGCGAAAACACCCTAACTGCGTTCTTTCCGATAAAAGGCGGCGATCGGCGCTGGCGAATTGTCGGGACGTTTCCCGAGGGCCACGACAAGGATGAAAGCGACATTGTATTCGATGAGATCGAGCGACAGGTCGCGCAGGATACTTCGCTCAAGTTCGACATCACTCACGTCAACTGGTTTTCCGTTTACAAGGTTCATTCCCGTGCGGTCGAAGCCTTCTCTTCCGGCCGCTGCTTCCTCGCGGGGGACTCGGCACACATTCACACACCCGCCGGAGCTCAAGGGATGAACACCGGTATCCAGGACGCTTACAATCTGGCATGGAAGCTCGCGCAGGTTTTGAAGCATGGAGCGCAGGCATCTCTTCTGGAAACCTATAACGAAGAACGTCTACCGAATGCCAAGCGGCTTCTCTCGACCACGGACCGTCTATTCGACTATGCGGCAAGCGACAGCCGGCTTATCTCGTTCCTTCGGATACATGTCTTTCCCCGGGTGGCGAACTTTGCGATCGGCCTCAAATCGGTCCGGCAGTTGGTCTTCCCGATCGTTTCGCAGATCGGGATCAATTATCGCGAAAGTTCATTGAGCAAGAACGAGGGCAGTTTCGGTGTGAAAGCCGGCGACCGAATGCCGTGGCTTACCGTCGGTGGCCGAAGCATCTATGACGATCTGCACGCTCCGAGGTTTCACTTGCTGATCTTTTCAGAAGGCATCGCCGATTTCCCACCGCTGCGCGACGCTTTGAGTCAGAAGTGGCAGGGGCGCATCGATTCGCATTTCTATCCGCTAGATGAAACCGCTAAAGAGGCGTTCGGATGCAGCCATTCGTTCCTTGTGATACTGCGGCCCGATAACTACATCGGCCTTCTTTCCGATAACTTCTCGTCGGATCGCGTCGAGGAATATCTGAGGAAATTTGAGTAGCCCCTTACTTTTTCGTCCTCAAGGTGACGACGATGGCGTCGCCGATCTTGCGTTCGCCTTCCTTGTCGGACGGAGTATTCACGACCTTTCCGTCGAGGAACATCGTCGTCGATCCGCCGCCGTCGAGGTTCATCGCATCGACCGCACCGAGCGAGAAGAGATATTCCGCCAACTCCTGCAGCGACATTCCGACGCTCACGCCCGGCTGACGGCCGTCGACCGTCATCATCAGAAATTTCCCGTCCTTAAGCTTGGCCACCGCAGTCCGAGGATGGCGCGTCTCGGCAAACGACTTGCTCGCTTTCTCCTGCTCCCAGGTGATATCGATCTTGCCGTTTTTGATGAGTTGTGGGACGCCCGCAACGGCATCTTCTGGACCGTATTTCTTCCCTGCATAAGGAAGCGCATCCTGGATGCCGCTCAGGAGGTTTCTCGGCTGGAATGATTTCAATTTCAGGAGGATTTCTAAGAAGTGGGTTTGATCCGAGGTGGGATCGCGTCCAATTGCGACTACATAACCTCCGGCCGGGATTTTGCTGTTTCCCGCATTATCCGTTTGTTCAATTGAACGGCAAATTCGTCGACAATTATTCAAGATAACTTCCGTTGTTCCATTCGGAGTTAAAGTGGACTCACCAAATTCCGGAGTGTAAACAACAACGTCGCTCTTCTTGAGCTCCCGATTCACGCTTAGCGCATATTGACTCTCGTTGAAAACAAGGCCGCCGTCTGGCCGTCCAAAACCTGTAAGCGTTATACCGGGGAGGTTTGAGATCAATAGGGACGTTCGGTTCTGAGAGGGTTCGCTGACGAGTCGATAGTCGACCTGCAAAAATCCCACGTTTTCGCCAGCCCACGCGCTCTTATCTAGTCTGAAGAATCCTGCGTTGATAGCGGCGACGGCGTTTTTGCGTTTTGCGATGGACGAGGTTGTTTCGAGGCCGATGGCTTTGTCGAGGGCGTGGTGGACATCGAGGCGGACCTTTGTTAGGTCGAGTCGGAGGAGATTGATGTTCACCGGATCGTCGCCGAGTTTGTGTTCGACTTGGGCGTGCTCGACGCCGGGGTGGAGTTGAGTGAATGTTTGAGCGTACGTTTTAACGCAGAGGCCGCAAAGGACGCAGAGTAAGAAAACCAAATGGCGGCTTGAGGCGAATCTTGTACTGGTAAAGTATTTCATTGTCGTAGTGAGTGTTTGGGCCTTTGCGAACTGGCCGCCCACTTTTACGCAGGCGGTTCTGACGGGAATCCGGTCGCTACCGCTCGCGGTTCTGACCTCGGTGTTCTCTGCTACTTCTGTGGCTATATATTAAGCGAGATGCGGTTCAACGAAAGAGTCGTTCAGTTAAACGACAAAGAAACGAACACGAACGGGCGGTACGTTTTGTATTGGATGCAGATGTTCAAGCGGACGTCGCATAACCACGCGTTGATCTGGGCGATACGGAAGGCGAATGAATTGAAGCTGCCGCTGGTGGTTTATGAGGGGTTGAAATATTACTACCCGTGGGCGAGCGACCGGCTGCATACATTTATTCTTGAAGGTGTTGAAGAGAAGCGGAAGGAGTTTGAGCAGCTGGGGATCCGCTACCTCTTTTATCTGCAGAAGAATGAAAGCTCACCGAAGAATACAGTCGCGGCGCTGGCAAAAGATGCTGCGTTGATCGTCACTGACGACTTTCCGTGCTTCATCATTCCCGGGCACAACCGTCGGATCGCCGAGCGGGCTGACATTCCGGTTCACGCGGTCGATTCGAACGGGATAGTCCCGATGTCGAAGTTTGAAAAGGAAGAGTACGCGGCGTATACGATCAGGCCGAAGATGAAGAAGCTGCTTTCGAACTATCTGAAGCCGTTTGTCGAGGAATCAGTGCAAATCGATTCTTTGAATCTGGAAGTCGATTGTCCGGAAACGATCGTTACGTTGGACAACATCGCCTCGATTGTATGCGAATGCGATATCGATCATTCGGTGAAGCCGTCCAACGTCTATCACGGCGGCACTTCAAACGGGCGAAAGCGGTTGAAGAAGTTTGTCGAAGAGATCTTGCCCGACTATGACAAGGCTCGGAGCAAACCCGACCGCGACGGATCATCGCGCCTTTCATCGCATCTGCACTTCGGTTTTCTATCACCGCTGGAGATCGCACTCGCAGTGCAGGACGCGGACGCTCCGCAGGAATCGAAGGACGCGTATCTCGAAGAACTCATCGTCCGCCGCGAACTTTCGTACAACATGACGCGGCACAATCCGAAGTACGATTCGCTCGAGGCTTTGCCCGCATGGGTTCACAAAACGATGCGCGAGCATGCCGACGACGAACGGCAGTTCAACTATTCTCTCGAACAACTTGAAGCGGGCGAGACGCACGACGAACTCTGGAACGCCGCTCAACGCGAGATGGTAGAGACGGGTGAGATCCACAATTACGTGCGAATGCTGTGGGGCAAGAACGTGATCGCGTGGTCGCCTTCGTATGAGGTGGCGTTCGAGACGCTAGTACACCTTAATAATAAATACTGCCTCGACGGCCGCAATCCTAACTCGTATGCCGGCATCCTATGGTGCTTCGGCAAGCACGACCGCCCCTGGATGGAACGCGATGTGTTTGGGCAGATCCGCTATATGACCAGCGGCAGCACGGGGAAGAAGTTCGATTCGAAGAAGTATATTGCATGGACGAAAACGTTAAAGTGATACGCATTGCATGGCGCTTTCGCGTAGAAGGTGCGGGGACATTTCCCGAGCACTTATATGTAAGGAGCTATTGCAATGATCAATCATATTTCCATCGCAGTTAACGAACCGGAGCGGGTTGCTAATTTTTTGGCCAAGATCTGGGACGGACGTGTTTTCCCGTTTCCGCCGGTGCCGGACGGATATTTTGTCATAGCGGACGACGGCAAGGGTACGGCGGTCGAAGTCACGCCGGCGGGGACGATTCTGGTTCCAGGTGAAGGTCTACCGGACGAAAACGATCTTGAAGCAGTGACCGAGGTTTATGAGGCGCAGTTCGTCAAGTCTGAGTTCGTGCCGCGTTATGTGGCGACTCACTTGAACATTAATACACAGAAGAGCATCGAAGAGATCCGCGAGATCGCAAACCGCGAAGGCTGGCGCGTGCTGGTGTGCAACCGCGGCGGCGGATTGTTCCAACTCGTCGAGGTTTGGATCGAGAACTCGTTCATGCTTGAGGTAATGACGCCAGAGCAGACGCAGCGTTACGTCGAGATCACCGATCCGGCATTTATGGAAGCTGCGTTCGCAGATGCTCTCAGTCAGTCGCATCCGGTCCGGCCTGAGATTCCGACGCTTCCAGCTGAGCTGAATCTGATCGGCTAGGCAGGGTCATCGGATCGGTCGTAAACAAACCAGTCGTGGCGCCAATCGAACGCTTCCGTACCGCGGAAGCGTTTTTTGTAATCGTAGAACGAAGTGCCCTGATAGGCATAGCCTTGATAGTAAAACTCGCGTTCGGTTTCTAGCGAATATTCGATCTCTTTGAGCATTGTGAAGATCCCGAGACCCCGATCGGTGATAGTGGGTTCGAACATCGCATAGATACCCGAGGTTGAATTACTGCCGACATCGAAATAGCTAATAGCGAGCAGTTCTCCATTCATCGTGACGCGAATCTCTTTCATTTCACACGGCGCATCGGCGGGATCCCGCGAGATGAAATTGTAGATCGATTCCGGAACGCCATGGTTGAAGCGAGTCTTGTGGCGTTCAAACAAAGCTTGGACAGTTGCGTCGATGTCGATCGGGGTGACCGATACGTCTAGATCTTTATTTCTGCGGAGCACCCGTCGCTGGCTCTTTGAGAATTTAAAGTCTTCGAGACGGATCCGCAGCGGAAGCACGAAGCGCAGATCATCGATCAAAAATCCAACATTGTAGCGAAAGAAATGCGTACCGAAATGCCGCCAGCCGTTCGCCCAGAGCGAATCCATCTGCTCGGGCAGTAACTCGTCCGCATAGAACTCTTCATTGATGAGCCGAAAGTTGTCGAGCAGCATAGGCAGAAACCCGAGCGGTAGCGAGGGTGCCCGACGACCATCAGCGTCTACTAGCGAAACAAGAGACACTTCCTACCGGTCGTGTCTCTGCCCTGCTACCAATTGACACTGCCTTCCTTAGAAGTATCGATCGTCGCTAGGCCGCTGCCGTCATCGTAGAAGAAGATCCGCATATTATCGAAAAGATATTCGTGCGATTCAGGATTCGACACGTCAAGGCCGAAGTGATTTATAAGCTGCATCTGCTTCTTCTGCCATTCAGCCCAGCACTCCTTACACATCTCTTCGCCGATCTTTGCACCCAATTCCGTCGGGACCGGTGCGTAGCCGATCGGCTCGGTCTTCTTGCCGCAGCGGCCACATTTAAACTTGTCTCCAAACAAAGCCATAGGCGAGATTTTACCACACGAGTTGAGCTAACCGGCGGCCCGGATCGCTTCGAGAACGTCGTCATCAGCCGGACGAAAAAGGCTGAGCGATTGTGCTTTGTGATAAGCGATCTTGCCGTCTTTATCAATCACGATGACTCCGCGGGCAGAGCGGCCCGGCAGCCACGACGCCATATCGTAGGCGGTCGAGACCTTTCGATCAGGATCGGAAAGGAGCCGCAGCGGAAGTTCGTTCTTCTCAGCAAATCCTTTGTGCGATTCGACCGAGTCGGTCGAGATCCCCACGACCTCAGCCCCGGTCGCCTGATACTCGGACCAATGATCCCGCACCGAACATAGCTGCGCAGTGCAGACCGGCGTGTTGTCGCCGGGGTAGAACAAGAGCACGACCGTCTTGCCGCGATGATCGCTTAGCGTCCAAACGTCTCCTTCGCCGTCTTTCAACGTGAAATCTAGTGCGTTTTCGCCTATTTTCATACGCTCCTTTCAATTCAGTTCGCCCAGGGCTCTAAGTTCCGTAATCAATTTGTTCGCCTCAATGAACAACTCCAACCATGGACTCGAACCATTGTCGAGGTTGTCTAGAGTTTCTTCCGAAACGAATCGACCGTTTGTGGTTAGGAAGAAGAACTTAACGGTGCCGTCGCGTGCAACCGAAATATCGTCGGTCTTTTTCGCGTTCTTTATAAAGATCTTACTTCTACGCACGAGAGATTGAGCAGCGATTTTGACATTATCGTGACCAACACCACCGATAATTCCTCCACCAGTGCTTGCATACATGCTTGCATCGCCGCTTTTGAACGCGGTAAAAGTTGCAGCACCCTTACCTACATTCCAGTCCAGGACAACACCATAAGGCTCGAATTCTGATGAAGCATCGATTTCAAATTGACCGGCCGGCATGCTCAAAGCCATGGAACGTATATCAAGGTACGGATCTTCTTTACTTTGCTCGGGACTCATCGTTGCTTCTGCTCGGTTATCTGCCGAATATCTTATTTCCCTGTTTTGATTACATGCGCCAACTAGAACAGCGAGTGCACTAATAAGAATTCCTATTGACTGGAAAGAAATTTGCATCCGTAAGCGACTAAATCTTCGTAAAGTCTCTAATATCCTTAAACGGCTCGGCGACGTCGGTAAAGTCCGGCCGGTAGTAAAACGACGCGGATTCGGATTCTTGCATAAATCCTTCTTCGATTCCGAGGTCTTCCAGGAGCGAGACGGCTTCGAACCATTCGCGTTCGGAGATGCGGCGGGAGAGGAGGATGTAGCGGTCGTCGGTGGCGGCCTTGTTGGTGGGGTAGTATTGGGCCATTAGCGAGACGGCGGTTTGGGGGCCGAGTTCGTCGCGGATCCAGCGTAGGTTGTTTTCGAGTCCCGCGATGTCGTTGGGTAGGACGAGCAGGCGGATGAGTAGTCCGCGTTTCAAAAGGCCGTCTTGTCCAAACCGTAGCGAAGCGCCCATCTGACGGTGCATTTCTTTGATAGCAGCCCGTGCGTGCTCTTTGTAATCCCGAACCTTTGAATAATGAAATCCCGCGTCGGAATCGGCGTATTTTAGATCAGGCAGATAGATATCGACGATGCCGTCGAGCAGTCGTAAAACCTCGACCGAGTCGTAGGCATTCGTGTTGTAGACGATCGGCAGGCGGAGTCCGCGTTGCCCAGCGATCAATATCGCACGGGCCATTTGCGGGGCGAAGTGTGTGGGCGAGACGAAGCCGATATTGTGACAGCCGCGATCTTGCAGCTCGAGCATCATCTCCGCAAGCCGTTCGTGTGTTACCTCGTTCTTTCGCTGCTCTTTCCAGGTTTGCGAGATCTGATAGTTTTGGCAGTAGACGCAGCGGAGATTGCAGTTGCCGAAGAAAATATTGCCGGCTCCGTTCTTGCCGGTTAGGACGGGTTCTTCGCCGAAGTGGGCGGTATAGCTCGAGACGATCGGGAGTCGGCCGGAGTAGCAGGCGGCGATCTCGTCCATGAGCCGATCGTTCCCACAATCCTTTGGGCAGATCGTGCAGGACGCGAGCAATGCCTCGAGCTTTTCGACCCGCTGCTCAAGCTCATTCGCCGCCAAGAGTTTTAGATACTTTGGGTCCATCGTAGCCTTTTAATTTTTTCTTTATCCGTCCTTTCTTGTCGTATTTGATCGCTACGTCTTCGGGAGCGACCTTGCGGGCGAGCTCCCAAACGAAGTCCATTTCTTCGTTGATCGTCGCCGTTGCCATCCGAGTTTCCTTCAACATCAAGAGGCTTCCGGCGAATAGAAACATTATTCCAACGATGCCGATCGGGATCGGCATCCAGCGGTAGACATTAAAGATCCCGACGACGGCGATCGCCACGCTTGTCAGGATGAAAAGCATCAGCCCGTAGTAAAAGGTCGTCATCGCCTTCTGGAGGAGCCGCGATCGGCTCGTGACCTTGTCGATAAGATCGACCACGACCTCGACACGCTTTTCGTAAAGGGGAATCGACTCCTTGTCTTCCGCGTAGATCAGTTCACCGACTCGGATCTCAAGCGCACGAACGCGGTCGACGACTCGGCCGAGCCGGGTAGACGTCGAGAGCACAAGTGAACCGGTCGCTGATATCAACAAGGCCGGAGTGATCATCGCCGTAAGGAATTCGATTACGCTGTTGAGATTGCTTGCGCTGCTGACGACGTCTGCCATTGGGTGATTCTACTACGAATTCCTAACCCGCTCGACCTCTCGACGCATTCGCCCAGTCGCCATAAACCACATCATTTTGTAGTCCGAGATGAAGGACCAAAGCGGATACTGGAAAGTTGCAGGCTTATTCTTTTCGACGACGAAGTGGCCGAACCAGGCGAAGGCGTATCCGCAGACAAAACAAAGCGGGAAGTAGTACCAGGTACCGCGGAAGATAAACCACAAGAGCAAAATTATTCCGAGAGAGGTACCAATAAAATGCAGGAGCCGGGTGAGCGGGCGGCTGTGCTCGCGAACGTAGAAATCCCAGAAGTCGCTGTAATTCGTGATCATTAGTAATTTGTCCGAACGAAATCGGCGATGAGCACGCCGATTATACTGCAAACCGCCTTTAGAACAAGGCCGAGGATCGTAAACGAACCGATCCCGATCAATGACGCAGTGACGGTCTTGAAGCCTCGCTTCGCCAACAGACCTACCGCTGCCGCCGCGAGCAGGGCCATTAGCGACGACACGAGGACCGCAAGGACGATAAATGTGACCAAGCCGTAGTTAGCGTCCGATTCGCTGAACCCGTTCATCGCAATCAGCATAAAGAAAAACACCGCGATGCCGATCGCGATGTTAAGAATGAGCGTTATGAGGAATGCGAGGATCTTCGGTGCCATTCGCTTGAATTATAGCCCGAGTCGCATTCTGTTTGTCATGCTTCGGCAGGTTCAGGAACCGCACTGACCTTGATCTTCGTCGCCCAGCCGAGGCGTTCGAAGATACGGATGGTGATCCAGTTCATATCGAATTGGTACCACTCCGTGCCGTGGCGTGCCGAGGTGGGGAACGCGTGGTGATTGTTGTGCCAGCCCTCCCCGAACGTGAGGATCGCGACGAACCAGTTGTTGGTAGACGCGTCGTTCGTCGAGTGCGGACGCGAGCCGTAGATGTGCGAGAGCGAATTAACGAACCATGTCGTGTGCCAACCGACGACGACGCGGGCAAAAACGCCCCAGACCACCATCGTCCAGCCGCCGATGGCAAACAGAACCACCGCGGATAACACGATCGGCAAAACGTACAGCTTCGAGATCAACACGTGCCCTCGATCTTTCAGAAGGTCGGGAATATAGCGCTTCATCGTCGCCTCGTCGTGGTCTTGAGCGGTTCCCCAAACGACCCAGCCGATCTGAGCCCACCAAAATCCCGACCGCGTTGAATGCGGGTCGCCTTCCTGCTCGGTGAATTTGTGGTGGATACGGTGCGTCGCAACCCACCGGTCAGGAGCGTTTTGCATCGACATCGTACCGAGCGTCGTTAGCAGATACTCCAACCATTTCGGCGCTTTGAAACTTCTATGCGTGAGCAGTCGGTGCCATCCAAGACCGACACCCAGACTGCCGACGATCCAATTGCCGATCAAAAGAGCCGCTAAATTTTGCCAGCTGAATGTGAAGAAGGCCGGTATCGCCAGGAGATGGAAGAACGCTACCATTCCGGCGTTTCTCCAATTGACCGTCCGAACGATGTTCTGGAACGTGAGGGTGTTTTGCATGAATAGTTCCCGTGATCTCTGCTACAAGGTTAGCAGGGATGCGGGTGAATTGGTGTAATACTTCCGTAAGAGCCTCAGAAACAGAAACAGAAACCGAAAGAAAATGGCCGGGCTCAAAAGCTCCGGCCAAATTCCGCAATATCCCGAATGGATCGAGGACTACGGTGCGAACGGCAGGATCACTGCGTCGATCGCATGAATGATACCGTTGGATGCCGGAACATCAGTCACTATGATGTTCGCTTCTCGTCCGAGAGCGTCCGTAATGGTTGCGCTGCTGTTCGGGAAAAAGAACGTGCCCTGCAGGCTGCGGATCCGATCAGACGTGGTTACGTCGCCAGCATCACGTCGGCCCCGCACTACGTGGTACAAAAGGATCTGGGTCAAAGTTTCCCGGCTGTAAGTCGTACCGACATTTGCCGGTGTAAGCCCCAGTGCTGCAAAAGCGTCGTCGGTTGGAGCGAATACCGTGAACTGTCCGCGTCCGCTCAGAGTGTCAAGCACGACCGGGTCAGCCGCCAGTACGGCCGCGATCAGGGTATCAAACTGGCCTGCGAAAGCTCCCCCGGAATTCACAGCAATAGCAACCTCAACCAGATCCGGGCCTGGCTGTGCCTTTGCTTCCGGAGCGAAGCCGCCGAAGAACACACCGACGGCCATAACAAAAAGTAGAAAAGTCGACTTCATTAGAAATCCTCCCTTTGGTTCAAAAATTTATTTTCCTATCGTCGAAAACTGTTTTTCGTGAGATTTTGACTAGCGGATTCAGTCCTATCTGGAAATCTTTGATCCTAGATATGTGGAGAATTCTTCTGAGTATTAGTCTCTGGTGTGTTGCTTGAAGCCCTACCGCTAGCCTAGATCATCCATGTTCGAATCAAAGAGGGAGAAACGATGAACGCAACCGGCAGAACAAGCGAGGAAAGAAACAGGTAGGGTGCGGACCTTCGAGAGGTCGCCCAAAGCGCAAAAGAGAATGCCCAAAGGAGAACTGTTACGATCGTCACGGCAACAATTACTGGAAAGGCGAGGATACTCGCGCCGACGCCAGTAGGATCTCGTAAGACGACCCAATAACCAGCTACGAAGCCCAGTAATGTTCCGCTAACAATCGCCACTAAGAGTGCCTGCAGTCTGAATCTCATTGTTTTTCGGATTTCTAATCCGCAAACGCCACACTCAACTGCTTCAAAGGCATGGACTGGCGAGCGTCGAGATCAACAGACTCCTCGCGGTTGATGTAATTGTAGAGAATATCTCGCTGCTGAGGTCGGAACCCCGCTTCGGAGATCTGGTAGCGGAGGTCGCGTTCGTTGGCTTCGTTGTTGGCGCCGGCGGCGGAGACGACGTTTTCTTCGATCATGATCGAGCCCATATCGTCAGCGCCGAATCGTAGGGCAGATTGGCCGAGGCGGATTCCTTGGGTCAGCCAGGAGGCTTGGATATGTTGGACGTTGTCGAGGAAAAGCCGCGAAACGGCGAGCATCTTGAGGTAATCAATGCCGGTCGGTTCTTCGGTGATCTTGCGGCCGAGAGCGGTGTTCTCGCGTTGGAATGTCCACGGGATGAACGCTGTAAATTCGCCGTAATTCAGATCGACCGCCTTGTTCGCAAGGGCCTCGTCCTGGACCTGACGAACGCGTTCGAGATGGCGCACGCGGTGTTCGACCTTGTCTCCGATACCGAACATCATAGTCGCCGTCGAAATAAGCCCCACCTTGTGAACCGCGCGCATAACGTCCAGCCATTCCTGCGTGTTGCACTTGGTCGAGACGCGTTTGCGAACCTCGTCGTCAAGGATCTCCCCGCCGCCGCCCGGCATCGAGTTTAGCCCCGCAGCTTTCAACCGGCGCAGGATCGTCTCGTAATCGAGTTTCGAGATCAGCGAGATGTTGTGGATCTCGGGCGGCGAAAAGCAGTGGAGTTGAAAGTTTCGGTATTTCGCGTGCAGTGTCGATAGAAGGTTTTCGTACCACTCGATGTTGAAGTCGGGATGCAGGCCGCCCTGCATCAGAACGCCGGTTCCGCCGAGTTCAATAGTTTCGTCGATCCGTTTCTCGATCTCTTCTATCGAATGAACGTACGTCTCCGGTTTGCCCGGCCGCCGATAGAATGCGCAGAACGTGCAGACGACGTTGCAGACGTTCGTGTAGTTGATGTTGCGGTCGATGATGTAGGTCACAGCATCGGTCGGGTTCTTCCGCATGCGGATCTCATGAGCCGCGAGCCCGATCCGCACAAAGTCGTTCGATTCGAGCAGGGCGGTGCAATCTTCCGTTGTTAGCCGTTCGCCGTTCAGGGCTTTATTGAGTATGGGTTGAATGGGCGTTTCCATTTAGTTCGCTGGTATCATTCTATCAAGAATCTATTCTTTTATCGTATTCGAACGCTATCTCGAAACCGATGAAGCAGGTGAAATTAAAAGCGAAATTTACGAACGCAGCCGAGCAAGGCGGCGGTTGGCACTTTCTGATCATCAATCGAAAGTATGTAGATAAACTCGGCTTCGAGGGGAAGTCGAAACGCGTGCTTTGCTCGATCAAGGGTTCCGAGCCGTTCGCGTGTGCCCTAATGCCCTGGAGCGATTTTTTCTACATCATGGTAAACAAACTACGACGAGCCGAGCTTGGTCTCAACGTAGGAGATAGCGTCGACGTGGTTCTCGAAAAGGACGACAGCAAGTACGGAATGCCGATGCCGGAAGAGCTGCAAGAAGTTCTGAATCAGGATCCCGAAGGCAGCAAGCTATTTCACACACTCACAGCCGGAAAACAACGCTCGATGATGTGGTTTATCGGCAAGGTAAAAGACAACGACAAACGAATCCACACCGCACTCATCTTCATCGAACATCTAAAGAAAAACGACGGCAAGATCGTTCACGAATACCTTCAGCAGGAATTGAAGCGACCCATGTTCTGATCCATTCAAACTGAACGCAAACCGAGCGATTTGCAGCTATCAACGGACCGGTGTGATACACATTCAGTGGTTTATCGCGTGTATTGTTTGGAACGCTGATTGCGCAGTGAGGAGTGATATGGAAGACAGAGAAGAAAAATTTGGAACAACGGACCTCGGGCTAATAGTCTTTGTTGTCGTGTCGGGGTGGCTGATATTTCAATCGAGCCTGTTCTGAAGCCTCGTTGGCCACGTCACCTTTCGTTCCGCCATAAATGTGAAGGATCGCAAAACAAACCGCGGCTGCAACGATAAACGAAACGCCCCCCTCCCATTCCGTCCGGATCACCACGGCAGAGAAACGATTCAGGATCCATCCCCCCAATCCGAGCTCACAATGCGGCTCCAGATTAACTGCAGCAACGTCACTGATATATCTTCATGATTTGTTCAGGTAATCAAACGGCACCCGCTTTTCAATCAGGCCATTGTTCGCCGCCAGATCGAGATAGAGGTCGAGCCCAGCGGCCATTTTATCGTCGACCGTGTATGAAATGCTTTGGGAAAGGTATTCGATGAGTGCTTCCTTAGATAGTCCGATCTCGCTACGGTAGTTGGCCGCGATCTCATCTAAATGCGAAAGGCCTTCGTCGCGAGCCGCGGAAAAGTCAATCTGGACGCGGTCGCGGCGGGTCATCCACATAGCGAAAACAAATCCGAGTCCCGTGTGTTGATTCCAAAGTTCGGCAAGGTCGAATGAGCGGAGGCCGTTCGCTGATGCAGGCTGTTCTGACAGCGCTAGAGCAGGGTCTCCGATCAGCAGGGCCGCATCGCTATCCGCCAACATCGCACCAATATCCGGAGCCGCATCGCGCCATTCGGGCTCGAAACCTAAAAACACCT
>JAQSDP010000452.1 GCA_029945985.1 bacterium
CGTCCACATTTATCTGCATGTTCGACGTTTCCGTTAGATCAATGGTTCCTTTGTCGCCGACTGTCTCAGTAATGTCCTGTTTTTTCCCTGCAACTTTGCCCGATGTAGAGCTCACGCTCACAAAATCCGGTGCATAATTCTTCTCAAACCAGTCTTTGTCCCGTTTCAGATTAGCGGTGTTCCAGTCTTGTTCGAGATATTCTATCGTCATTGCGTCATCCAATCCGTGAAGAGCGTTTGAAACGACCTGCCATTTTCCGTTCCGCTTTTCCAGAGTGTGGACACTGCGCGAGTAGACAGTGCCGGGCCGTCCGCCGGGTCCCATCTGGGTCGAGATAGTGTTTCTGTGTGTGATAAGGGCGCTTCCCGGCGTGCACGTGATCATATAGTGTTCGTGCGTCGAAGTCGGCAGCGAACCGGGATTAGCCTTTCCCCATTCGAAATCCGCCATTGTGCCGCCGATCGCAGTGGTCTTGTTTTCCATGTCGGGAAGCCCGATGTAATCGTCCGCGTATATCGTCATTAGTGCGGTTTTATCCCCTCGCACACCCGCGTCTCCCCAAGCTCGGTCAAAGGCCTCGAGTGCCTTCTTGTCGGCGTCGCTACATTGCGCGACGCTCGTCATCACTGACAATAAAATTAAGACTACGATCCCGAATAGGTTTTTCATTCTGTTCTCCTTTGGCCGAAGGCGGCCGATCAGCGCTGAATAGGCGCGCAATAATAGGGGGATTGGCGATCTTCGCTCCTGCCGTTTCAATTTCGATCTTGCTATCTGTTTAGCGCTGGGGCCCGTGTGACACCGGCCGAATTTGTTGCCGCGATCGGCTTCGCCGAGATTACGGTCGTTTTGAACATACTATCCTCCTTAGCGGGAAGGGGATGCATTAAAGGAAGAGCAAATCGGATCGCCGCCGCATCTTGGTTGACAGCTATCCGCTCCAGGCTTGGGAGCCCGCATGTAGTGTGGAAAGGTGTCTGAGTTATACGCTCAAAAGAAGGGAGAGTCAATCGATGAAGCGTATACAAGGGCGGTTCGGCCGCTCCGGGCTATTTCTTGAATTTGACGAGGCTGCCGTCGGCGCTGATACGGCGGTTTCCCGCAACTTTCTCGGCTTGGGAGAATGCCCGGAGGAAATTTTCGCCGAGCACCTTGCGGACTTCCACATCCGTGTACCCCCGCCGCAGCATTTCATATGTCACAAGCGCGAGGTCTTCCGTGCCCTTCATCGGTGACGGGAGGAATGGAACGCCGTCATAATCTGAGCCGATTCCGGCGTGATCGATTCCCGCGACCTTCTTGATGTGGTCGATGTGATCAACGATGCGCTTGTAGTCGGCCACATAGATCGGATTCTTTTCTTCGAGATCAGCAATGGCTTTGTTCATCGCTGCCGGGTCATTTTTATACTGTTCGCGCAATGCATCGACCTGCGGTTTCAGGCGGGCTGTACGTTCGTTCTCTTCGCGGTTCGTCCGTTCGTCGAGGAATGACGGATAGAAGACGACCATGATGACACCGCCGTTCTGCGGCAGACGTCGAAGCACTGCGTCGGAGACGTTGCGAGTATGGTCGTTGACGCCGCGGGCACCGGAATGTGAAGCGATAAGCGGTGCTTTTGTGATGTCCAATACGTCCATCATTACCTTTTCGGAGACGTGCGAGATATCGACGAGCATCCCCAAACGATTCATTTCGCGGACAACTTCCTTGCCGAAATCGGTCAGTCCGTTGTGTTTGATGTCGCGATGAGCGTCGGCCCAATCGTGCGCGGCATTGTGGGTGAGCGTCATATACCGAACGCCCAATCGATAGAAATTCCTCAACGCATAGAGCGAATTATCGATAGCATAGCCGCCCTCGATTCCCATCAGAAGGCATATCTTTCCAGCCTTCTTGGCACGTCGGATCTCGTCCGCGGTCGTACACGGGATCAGGTCCTTGTGTCGTTCGGCTTCTCGATTGGTCGCGTCGATCAATTCCATCGCCCGCACCATCGCCCGTCCCGATCGCCACGTATCGGCCCCGACGTAGATGGACATAAACTCGCCAGTCATGCCGCTCGCCTTCAATCGGGCGAGATCCGTGTGCATCGGATCGCCGCTGGGCTGAAGCTTGCCCACGGAAGAATCGCCGAGGTTGAAGTCAGCGTCGACCATTGGCCCGGTGATATCGTTATGGCCGTCGACGATGATCGACTGCTTGTGGAGTTTCAGCGCTCGAGCCCAAAGTGCGGGATCAGCATCCGCGGGCATTGTCTGTGCAAAGGCAATCGAGGAAAAAGAGAGCAATGAGACGATAGCAGCAAGGAATACTCTTTTCATAGGCTTAGGTCATTCTAGCCCCATTCGCAGTACGAACAAAAAATGAAGCATAATTTACGGTCTGTAAGAGAGAATTTACTCGGCGGCGGAGAGCAGAGGAAAGAACTGCCCTTCGAGTTTCTGCCCCATCGGGATCACGGGAACTCCGGCGAGCAGCGGTTCGTTTGTATTTGACCGAACGCCGTCGCGCATAAAGTTCAGGACGATGCCGCGGCGTGGACGGTCGGACCGATTCTCATAGGATCCGTGAACCGTCATCGGATGATGAAAGCTTGCCTCGCCCGCCTTCATAACAGCAGGCGTCGGATGAAACGCGTCTTTTTGCTCAGCGTTCAAATGTTGGAAAACGGCCGTCATGTCGTTTGCCAGATCACCTCGGGGCAGCAGATGCCACCGGTGACTGCCCGGAACATACTGCACGCACCCATTCTCCTCGTCCGAATCGTCAAGGCCGATCCAACACGTGAGATGTGCGAGCGGGACGGTTCGCGTCCAATAAGAATAGTCCTGATGCCACGCAACAACTGCTCCGTCGCCGGCCGGCTTCAGGAAGACCTGGTCGTGCCAGAAACGAATGGATCCGCCGAGCAACTGCTCTGCTATCTCGATGATCGGCCTGTAGAAGATCAGATCGTGAAGCGACGGCGAAATGCGCCAGGCTCCGAGTGCGTGCAACAGCCGATTTCCTTCAACTTTTGATTCGTTTGACTTGTATTCGTAAAACAGCGGATCTTCGGCGTGGTTCTCTATCAGATCGTCAAGGGCCTCACGCAGCGCGTTCACCTGGGTTCCAGATAATATGGGCAGCCCCGTCAGAAAACCCGAGCGCTCGAAGTCGTCGACATCGGCCGTTTTGGACTTCGATCGCGGATCCGCGAAAAGGTCAGTCAATGGTTCATGCGACAAGGAAAGATCCATCTTAAGTTGAGATAGTCTAAACGGGTTAGACCGACAGCGGTAAACTTTTTTGTTCAGTTTTCCCGCAAAGTGTGGTAAAACATTGTTGGCAGTACCGCGTCAGGCGCCTTCCACTCCCACCTCAAAACGGCTGACCTTCGAACTCATAACTTGCAGTAAGAACCGAAAATCCAGGATTCGAACAGTCGACCTCTCGCTTTTCTCTAGTCAACGTGACGAAAGCGAGGTCATACGTTCGGCGATTATGGCGCTATCTCTCGATCTTGACCATTTCCGAGGTGCTAACCGTGGTGAATACACGGAGGGGGATATCCATGCCTCAATGCCCGGCTTCTCCAACTCGACATCTTTCTTGAACGAAGACAAGTACAGGAGTTCCATCGAGAATCTTCCGGTGCTTTTCTACGCCGTCGACCCGACTCCGCCGTATTCGCCGATCTATGTGAGTCCAGCCTTCAGCCGATTCGGGTACCCGCTGGAAGACTGGCTCGAGGATAAACGAATGTGGATCCGAGTGATCCACCCTGATGACAGGGAATGGGTGTTCGATCAGACGAGTGCCTCGACGACATCCGGAGAGGACGTCGAATATGAATACAGGATCGTAGACGCGGGCGGAATGATCCACTGGGTTCACGACCGTGGATGCTTGATCAGGAGCCCTAACGGAAACGTTGTTTGTCGCGAGGGGGTGATCATTGATATCACTGACCGGAAACGTGCCGAAGAAGAGATCAAACTGGGACAGGAACGGTTCCGCAATATCTTTGAAAATGCGAGCGACATTATCTACATCCATGACATCGAGGGCAACTATCTCTCCATCAACGACGCCGGCGAGCGTGTTTTTGGTTACTCGCGTGCAGAAACCCTGCAGATGAATATGAGCCAGATCGCAGATCCGGATCAATTGGAGACATTGCGCGAAAAGCTAGCATCAAAGCTGGACGGAGGGTCTCATCAGACCTCATACGAAGTCGACTGCATCCGAAAGGATGGCCAACGGATCACGCTTGAGGTCAACAGCAGTGTTATCTACAAGGACGGCAAGGCAGTCGCGGTTCAGGGGATCGCCCGCGACGTTACGGAGCGCAAGCGCGTCGAGGCGGCAATACGTGAGAATGAGGAGCGGTACCGCGATCTTTTCGAGAATGCGAACGATCTTATTTACACACACGATCTTCAGGGAAATTTTACTTCCATCAATCGTGCCGGCGAGAAGATAACCGGCTATGGCCGCGACGAAGCCGCGAAGATGCACGTGAGCCAGGTAGTTGCACCCGAATATCTCGAGCAGGCCAACCGGATGATAACCACAAAGGTCGGTGGCGATGGCCCCACGGCTTACGAGTTGGAGATCATTTCCAAAGGTGGAACTCGCGTCTCGCTTGAGTTGAGCACCCGTTTGATCTACGTCGAGGGAAAACCGGTCGGTATACAGGGCATCGGGCGTGACATCACGGAACGAAAGCGTACTGAAGCCGAGCTCAGATCTTCAGAACAACGGTATCGACAGTTGGGCGAAGGAATTCTACATCAGATCTGGACCGCACGGCCGGACGGAATGCTGGATTATGTGAACAGGCGGACGCTCGAATACTTTGATCTTCCGGCAGAAGAATTGTTAGGAATCGGGTGGAGCCACGGAGTTCATCCTGATGACATCGACGAAAGCTTGAAAAGGTGGGCCCATTCGCTTTCGACGGGCGATCCCTACGAGACGGAATTCCGGCTGCGGCGCCACGACGGGCGGTATCGATGGCATGTCGCAAAGGCGACAGCCGGCCGAGATTCGTTCGAGAATATCGATAAGTGGTTCGGTACGAATACTGACATTCACGAGCAAAAGGAGAGCGAGGAAAAGCTCAACTACTACGCCCGGCATGATCCGTTAACGGACCTCCCCAATCGGCCCGAGTTCATGAATCATCTACGGCTCGCTATTCAGCGATGCTGCGAAAACTCCGAGACCAGGTTCGCGGTTCTCTTCCTCGATCTCGACCGGTTCAAGGTCATCAATGACAGCCTTGGCCACGCCGTCGGCGATAAGTTGCTGGTTGCGATCTCGGGCCGACTAAAGTCCACACTGCGACCAGGCGACATAGTCGCTCGTCTCGGCGGAGACGAGTTCACGATACTGCTCAATCGCACCGGTACGGTTGAGGACGTTTCACACGTAGTTGAGCGGATACAGAACCGCATCGCCGCGCCATTCCTTATCGACAATTACGAAGTCTTTACTACTGCGAGTGTTGGTGTAATTCTCTCGGATGATCTCGACCGTGGTGCGGACGATTATCTCCGCGACGCCGATGCCGCGATGTATCGGGCAAAGGAAGCTGGCAAGGCAAGATACGAAATATTCGACCGCGAGATGCACGTTCACAACCTCAACCTCCTGCAGGTCGAAACCGACCTTCGACATGGCCTAGAGCGGGAAGAGTTTGAGGTTCACTATCAGCCGATCGTCGAACTCGACACGGGGCGCATCCGCGAGTTTGAGGCGTTGATCCGGTGGAACCACCCGACGCAAGGTTTGATCTCGCCCAACCTTTTTGTCGATGTCGCCGAAGAGACGGGCCTGATCGTGCCGATGGGCAAATGGATACTGGAAACCGCGTGCCGACAGATCGGCAGATGGCAGAAAGCTTCTGAAGAGCGACTTTCGGTCAGCGTGAATCTATCCGCCCGGCAGTTGATGCATCCGTCGCTTGTATTGCAGATCGAGGCGATTCTGATAGAGACGGACCTGAGCCCAAGGCAGCTCAAGCTCGAGGTGACGGAGAATACCGTAATGGAGTACAGCGAGAAGGCACAAGCCGTTCTCCACGATCTCGACCGCCTCGGGGTTCACCTTTCGACCGATGACTTCGGAACTGGGTACTCGAGTCTGAGTTATCTGCAAAGCTTCCCGTTCGACAGACTGAAGATAGATCGTTCGTTCGTAGATCGGATCGGAAAGAATATGAAGAGCGATACGATCGTTAAGACGATCCTAATGCTTGGCACTAACCTTGGTATGGAAGTGGTCGCCGAAGGAATCGAAACGCTGGGTCAGCTAGAATTTCTGAAGGGACTCGGATGTCGATTTGGGCAGGGCTTCTACTTCTCCAAACCTGTCTGCGCTGCTGAGGCCGAACGGTTGATCAGTTCGGGTTCTTCAGATCTATATTTGGCTCCCGTTGAAGATCTAATGGAACTCGCTGGTGTGCAATAGTGAGATCTACTCGATTCCGAGCGCGACGTAAACGTCACCGAGCGTGTCTGCGGCGATCTCTCTAGCTCGTTCCCCACCCGGTTGAAGGATCGATTTAATTGTTTCGTCATCAAATTCCCTCACACGTTCTTGAAAAGGCCGCAAGAATTCGACTACCGTTTCTGCCAACTCAGTCTTGAAGTGACCATAACCCTTACCCTGGAAGTGCTCAACGCACTCGTGGCGGGTTTTTTCGGTGAGAATCTGATAAATGGAGAGAAGGTTGCTGATCGCCGGCCGCGTTTCGTCGAAGTCGATCGTCGTTCCCGAATCGGTAACCGCCCTCTTGATCTTCTTGGTGACGGTATCCGCATCATCCAACAGTAAGATCGATCCGTTTGGATTCTCGTCGGATTTTGACATCTTCTTTTCCGGATCCTGCAGCGACTTTATACTGGCACCGACCGGCGGAATGTACGGATCAGGCAGCTTGAACGTCTCGCCGTAGTCGCGGTTGAATCGTTCGGCTATGTCGCGACACAGTTCCAGATGCTGTTTCTGATCTTGTCCGACGGGCACGAGATCCGTTTGGTACAAAAGGATATCTGCCGCCATCAGCACAGGGTAAGTGAACAATCCAACACCCGCTCTTTCCGCGTTTCCTTTCCCCTTATCTTTGAACTGTGTCATACGCTCAAGCTCGCCCATGCGGGCGATGCACGAAAGCACCCATGTCAGTTCCGCATGCTCTGGAACGTCCGACTGAATAAAGATCGTGGAGCGCGATGGGTCGACGCCCGCCGCCAGATATATGCGTGCGAGATCAAGCGTTGCTTTTCGCAGTCCCGCCGGATCCTGCGGCAGCGTTATCGCGTGCAAGTTAACGATGCAGTAAAACGCCTCATACTCGTCCTGGAGCGCCACCCAGTTCTTCAACGCGCCGAGATAGTTGCCGATGTGAAGCTGGCCTGTAGGCTGAGCTCCGCTGAAAATACGTTTCTTCATTCAAGTCGTAAAGAGGTGAACCGATGCTACCAAGTTTTAAATCGCAGCTCAAAAGCTAGTACATTGCGATGACCAAATATCGAAGCCCGATCCAGAAGGGATATATGACTAGTGAGAATACGCCGATATAGATCAGGAACATCAGGATGAGAAATCCGTAGGTTTCCAGCACCTCAAGTATCGGCTGAGCGCTCGCAGGCAAGAACGTCGATAGGATCTTGCTGCCATCAAGAGGCGGGAAAGGCAATAGATTAAATACGAACAGGGAAAGATTCAGGAACATCAAGTTCCTTACAAATATCCCCAGCGGATTCGCCTCGCGCCCCAGTATTGAGGCCGGATCGAAGCCCGCAAATAGATACAGTATCTTCGCCAGAGCGAGCCCTATTATTAGGAGAATCAGGTTTGCAAGGACGCCCGCGATGGAGACCATTACATTGGCGAGCTTGTAGTTAGTCCAATTATTCGGGTTAACAGGAGTGGGCTTGCCCCAGCCGATCAGCGGAATGCTTCCGAGCGCACCGCCCATCGTGCCAAGAACAAACGCGACGATCGGGATCAATAGTGTTCCGATCGGATCCGTATGCGAGACGGGGTTTAGCGTGACGCGGCCGAGCATATACGCAGTGTTGTCGCCGAACTTGTACGACATCCATGCGTGGCCAGCTTCATGGGCGGAGATCGCGAGGAGCAATACCACCATATAGATGATCAGGTGGCTGACCAGATTCGCAATGCCGATTTCACCCATTAGCTCTCCTTAAACCGTTGAAATTCAGTACGATGCAGGCTGCTCGTGAGTTCCAATATCGGTTGTCTTTAATATCGAATTGTGCCATTCTTTCGTGACAAAATAAACTGAACGAGGGGGGAAACAGAGTTGTTAAAGACCATTCTCTTTGGCGGCGAGTCGGGATTATCGTACGCGGCGAACGCGGGACTCGCATTGCTTCGTATCTTTGCAGGCGTTGCGATGGCCGTAGCTCACGGCTACGGAAAGATCCCGCCGAGCGAAGGGTTGATCACTCGCACTGCGGAGTTCGGATTCCCGATACCCGCGGCCTTCGCTTGGGCGGCCGGACTCTCGGAGTTTCTCGGCGGCATCTTTCTCGCACTCGGATTCTTGACGAGAATCTCAAGTTTCTTCATCGCCTGCACGATGCTTGTCGCTCTGATCGGCGTGCACGGAGCGGATCCGTTCAACAAGCAGGAACTCGCGTTTATGTATCTTTTCGTCGCCCTGGCTTTTCTTCTCAAAGGTTCCGGCGATTGGAGCGTCGATAGTTTCTTGAGGAAGTAGACCGATCTACTATGAAAAAGCACATCGTCTGCATCGCAAGCGAGCAAAAGGGCAATGAGTTTCTGGAAGAGGCTCAGGCAGCAGACTGGCATGTCACGCTTATAACGCGCAAGAAACTGCTCGACTATCCGTGGGTGTGGACCGCGATCAACGACGTGGCGACTGTCGAAGATCACGCCGGACCTGAAGATTATGTGCGGGCCATCGCCAACATTGCCGGAGGACGCAAGATCGATCGGATCGTTGGTCTCGATGAATTCGACGTTACCACGGCGGCACGTGCGCGCGAACATCTGCAGGTGCCGGGAATGACATGTTCCCATGCTCTCAGATTTCGCGACAAGCTATCGATGCGAACCATCGCGTCCGCGGCGGGAATTGCGTGCCCCGAGTTCACAGGTGCATTCAATCAGGCGGAAGTCGCAGACTTTCTCGAGAAGGTTGAGATGCCGGTCGTCGTGAAGCCTAGGTTCGAAGTCTCGGCGTTCGGGATTCGAAAGTGCGAATCGAAAGAGCAGGTATGGGAGGTCCTCAACGATCTCGATAAGCGAAACAACTGGCGAGATCATCCTTCACAGTTCGTGATCGAACGATTCATCAAAGGCTCGGTATATCACGTAGATTCGGTCGTCGATGGCGGCAAGGTCTTGACCGCTGGAGTGAGCAAGTACGGTACGCCGCCGTTCAGCGTTACTCACTACGGTGGTGTCTTCACGACGTCCATCGTTCCCTATAAGTCCAAGGAGCGAAAAGAACTTGAGACTCTAAATAAGAAGCTTCTTTCCGCTTTCAAGTACGAGCGGGGCGTTTCGCACGCGGAGTTCTTGCAGTGCGAGACTGACGGCAAGTTCTATCTGCTCGAAGTAGCTTGCCGCGTCGGTGGTGCTTATATAGCTAATGTCCTCGAACACGCGTGTAACTTCAACCTGTGGCGCGAATGGGCCAGGCTCGAAACTTCCACAAAAGACCATCCGTATAAACTACCTAAGCTTCGGAAGGAATTCGCAGGCGTCGCCCTTGCCCTTGCCAACACCGATACCCCGGACACGTCCCAGTACATCGATGAAGAGATCGTCTATCGCATAGCCAGGCCAAAACACGTCGGTCTCATCTTCTATTCCAGCAAAGAGAAACGCATCAAGGAACTGCTGACCACATACACCGAGCGAATATCCGCCGATTTCCTGGCCGTCGCTCCGGCGAAGGAACGATTTGATGATTGAACGAAGAGGCGGCCGATTGGCTGCTTTAGAGTTTTAGGCGTCCGCGCGTATCCTATTCCTTTTCATGGATAGCAATTTTTCGCACGGCAAACCCCCGAATATCCTCGACCACGATCTCAATCGCCACTTTGTCGAGTTGTTGAAGTTCGAATCGACTCAGGAAATGGAGGCATCGGATCTTTGGAAAGAGATTCGCGTTGAGGCCCAGCGCGTTCTAGATGCCGTGGTAGCTGAAGAGCTCGCGAGTGAGCATGTGCGCGATGAATCGAGAAGAATGAACTCGATCAAGGCTCTCGCCTGGAACATCGAACGCGGTATCGTATTCGATGGAATTCTGGATGCTCTGCAAAATCATACCGACCTCAGGGATAAAGATCTTCTGATGTTGACCGAACTCGACTATGGAATGGCACGGAGCGGGAACCGCTTCGTAGCGCAGGAGATCGCTAAAGCTCTGAACCTGAACTACGCGTTCGCGCCCGTCTACATCGCATTGCAGAAGGGAAGCGGTGTTGAGTCCGAGATGGAGGGCGAGAATACGAAGTCGATCCACGGCCTCGCAATGTTTTCGAAATGGCCGATGCGAAATGTTCACGCGATCCCTCTGCCGAACGGCAAGGACAAGATGTGGGGCAAGGAGAAGCGTCTCGGGAGCTTAAGAGCCCTGTTCGCGGACGTAGAACATCCGCTTGGTACTTCTCGGGCGGTAACCGTGCATCTTGACGCGCATTGTTCCCGTGCCCATCGGCAGATGCAGATGCGGCTGATCCTCGATCATCTCGACGCCTTGCCGAAACTCCCGACCCTGATCGGCGGCGACTGGAATACCACGACCTTCAATTCGCAAAGTTCAACGCGGGCGATAATGGGCTATTGGCGTCGGGTGTTAATGGGTCCGAAGAATGTCGCGGAAAATCACCTTCCGCATCCCGAACGATTCTTTGAGAAACCTCTGTTCGAAATGCTTGAACGCAGGGGATATAGCTTTCGTGACCTAAACAACATCGGGCAGGGAACTCTTCACTATCACGTCGAAAGCATCGAAAAGAACACTAACCTCCGCGACTGGGTCCCCGAATGGTGCTTTCCGTTTATCTTCTGGGCGGCAAACAGAGTCGGCGGAAGCGTGTCGGGGCGACTTGACTGGTTTGCGGGTCAGGGGCTCGAGCCTGCTGCGGGATCGGAGCCGAAGACTATCGGCGATCTTGTGGATTCAGAAGGGACGCCGCTTTCCGATCATGACGCTATCACGATCGATATCGTCCCGACCGGCTACGTGCGCGCAGGTGGTCATTCCGCCGAACAGACGCTATCCTATCCTTAATGGAAGTTTCATTTTCGCAAACGTTGAGTTTCAACGCAGACACGTTCGAGTTCGAAGCCGTTGCCAATGAGAGTGGCAACGCCACGGTCATCAAGTTTCCCGTTGACGAAAAACTCGTCAGCCCCGGCGACACGATAGTTGTCGTCGCGGGTGACGAAATACATTTTCACGGAATGATAGGGAAGATCGAGGGCGGCTATGCTTTCGCTTCCGATCCTAAAGGCTCGCTTCTCCCCGCAGGGGTGCAGTAGCCGGATCCTCGACCTTCTTTTTGGGGCCTGATATCCCTAGTGCTTATGGTTAGTTTGCGTGACCATGGACGGTAGAACGCCGATCATTCCCATGAAGACGGCTCCAAACGACAGGAATCCGAAGAATACAGCTGCCTCCGGTGTCATATTGCCCGTTAGGTACGTTGCCGCTACGGCTACGACTCCGATCACCCATACAAGTAAGTATAATTTCGTCAACATCCAATATCCTCCCGATGCCCCAGCATCCAGGAGTATGATTGTGTTTTTGTCACCGTTCGGTAAATGATTACTTCACATCATTTTCATGATGTGAATATCTGAGTATGCGGATCGAAGAGATCAAAAAGCTCGCCCACGGCACTGCTGATGCGGCCTATGTGCTCGATTCTCAGGGCCAGATAGTAAGCTGGAACGCTGCTGCGGAGGCGCTATTCGGAGTGACTGAGGGCGAAGCGGTCGGCAAGGCGTGCAGCGCGACGCTAAAGGGAATCGATGAATGCGGGCACGAATGCGGCGCCGATTGTTCGATCCTCAAGCGGGCCAATTGCCGAGATCCGCTGAAGAATTACGACATCAAAACTCGCGTCAGCGGGCGTGAGATCTGGTGCAATGTTTCGGTCGTTATCCTGGATCGCAGTTCGTCAATCAATACGTACACGCTGCATATCATCCGCCCGACGGATGTACAGAAACGGCTGGAACTCGCCGTAAAAGATTTTGTTTTGGCTGAGACGAGCCTTCCCGAAGCGAACGTCCGCGAGATCCTCTCGACCAAAAGGTCGCCCACCGCATCCGTTGACCTCACGGCTCGCGAAACCGAGGTCCTTCGCTTGCTTGCAGCGGGCAATACTACTGAGCGGATATCCGACGAACTCAGTATCAGCAAGGCAACGACCAACAACCACATTCAGCACGTAATGAAGAAGCTCTCGGCTCATTCCCGACTCGAAGCGATCCGCCGCGCAGAGCAGGCCGGGCTCGTTTGAGGTCTATTTTAGATTGACCGGTGAGCAATTTGACGCGATAATATCGGTTTCCGGGGATGTAGCTCAGCTGGGAGAGCGCGGCGTTCGCAATGCCGAGGCCAGGAGTTCGATCCTCCTCATCTCCACCAATGCTTTTGTGAGCCATCGAGTTATATCGAGGCGAATTACTTTCCTGTTTTTCGTCCTGCCTGCAAATGGCTATGATCACGTAATATTCGGCTAGCACTGTGGGCGAGTCTCTCCTCGCCTTTTAGAAAGGGATTAATAAATGACAGTATTGACCAGGGCCTTCTGCGGATCTGGATATTCCAGACTTGCATGTATTCTCACGACCGTAGTCTTTTTGACCCTACAAATGTCAGCCCAGGCATCTCAAGTGCGGTCGGTCGGCATGGACGGACATCCGAGCAAAGAGACCTTGGCTGTCGAGCCGGCTGTGGTTGTAGTCGAGGCCAACGGCATTCACGGGACGCCGGAGCCGACTCAGCGGCTATTGATCCCGCAGACCGAAACTAAGCAAAAGCCGAACTTGCCGGTCTCGGTCGTTAGCCAGGCGGCGAAGGATTCGGGTGAACCGCCAGTAGCTGAGGAGGTCGCAGCTTCATCTGAACCCTCCGCCTCTCAGAAGGCGTTCGAACCTTCGTGGCGCCCGTTCGATCATATTCCGCGTCAGTCGCGATTCCTCAAGGATGTTGGAAACGAGGCCGATGAGACTAGATCCGCCGACAACGGCCACAGCGAAAAGTTTCACTGGACGCCGGCGATCCTGCAGTCCGTCGCCATTCAAGGTTTCCAGATCAGCTACGCACTTGTTTTGCAGGATAAGACACGGAGGGCTCTCAAGGGCAAGTACTGGGAAGATTATTGGGAATCGATAAAGGGCGTCAGCGGATGGAATGACGGGAACAAGGTTTTTACCAACTACGTCGCTCACCCGATGCAGGGCGGTATGACCGGATTCATCTTCGTTCAGAATCACGACCGGGCAAAAAGGCAGAAGTTTGGAGAATCGAGGCAGTATTGGAAAGATCGATTTAAAGCGTTCGTCTGGTCCGCGGCCTGGAGCACCAACTGGGAAATTGGCCCGATGATCAGCCAGTCAACGATCGGAAACGTCGGATTGTATGGAAAATCGGGCTACGTCGACCTGGTTATAACGCCAACGGTTGGAACCGGCTGGCTCTTGAC
>JAQSDP010000453.1 GCA_029945985.1 bacterium
TCGAGAAGGATGAAGATCCGATGCGACGCCACGATCGCCGCTTGAAGAACGTTGAACTTATCAGAAAGATCGCGGATCGGCTGAAAGAGCTGGAGCGAATATTGAATGAACGCCGCAAGCACGCCGATCGTGACCGCCTCGGCGACTCCCGCCGGCGTTGGCAGATATTCATAGCCGAACGCAAAGATAACGAGCGCGATGCCGAACGCACCGATAAAATCGACGAGCGGATAGAAGATCGAGTAGTAATAGATCGTCTCGATATTTGCATTGCGATAGTCGTCGTTGATCTCGTGGAACTTTTTTTGAGCCTTGTCTTCGGCGTTCATCAACTGAACCGTTTGGGCTCCCGACAGATATTCCTGAAGGAATGCATTTAGCCTTGCGTTTCGCGTCCGAACACGGTCGAAACCGCGTCGCGCGTGCTTGCGGAACCAGTTCGTGCAGGCGAACAAGATCGGCACGGTAATGAGTGTGACCAGGGTCAGTCTCCAATCAAGCCAGAACATTATTGCCATGATCGCGAAAATCACGACAAGGTCGCCCAGCACGTCGATAACGCCAGACGTGAACATTTCATTAAGGGCATCAACGTCCGACGTGAGTCGAGTAACTATCCGGCCAACTGGGTACTTGTCATAATAGGCAAGTTCCTGATGCTGCAACTTGGTGAAGATCTGCGTACGAAGATCAAACATCACGCGCTGGCCAACCGTGTTCAACAATATCTCTTGTACGTAGGAAAAGAGGAATCTGAAGAGGAAAAGGCCGAAGAACGCCAGAGCGAACACCCAGATCCCGTCAACCTGCTTTGGCACAATGAAATCGTCAACCGCGACCTTAGTGAAGTAAGGCTGAAGGCTGACAAGTATGTTGGTCATCAGCGTAAGGGAGAGTGCCGCGACGACCAGCTTCCAGTAGGGACGCAGATAGCCGACGAGACGCTTTACGACCTTAAAGTCATACGTTTTCCCGATCGCGTCTTCTTCGTGATACTTCTGGACCTCAGATGACACCGTGTAATCGATTCTAGGGATTGCTAATCTAAAATCCAAAATCTAAAATTCGAAATCAAGTGAATCGCTTCATCGACGAACGGAAAGACAATTGGCAGAGGCTTGAAAATCTGCTAGAGATGTTGCGCGGGTCGAGCCTGAAGTATCTTTCGAAGACCGAGGTGCGCGAGTTCGGCGAGCTCTATCGGCGTGCCGCCAGCGATCTCGCCATCGCCCGTGCCGAAACACGCGACGCGAAAGTCATCAGCTATCTCAACAGCCTCGTGATCCGTGCTCACGGAAAGGTCTATCGATCTGAGGGAGAGGGCGTTAGCGTCCTGCGAAAGTTCTTTGCAAAGGAACTGCCGCGGGAGATCAGAGCGTCATCGAAATATTCACTGACCGCCTTTGCGGTATTTCTCTTCTTTGGAGTTTTCTCGTTTTTCCTTTGTTTTTACGCCCCCGAGTTTTCAACTACCATCGGCCTCGATTCCATACAGTCAGCCGCGGAAACGAACACGCGTTGGTGGGAAGACCTGAACGCCGCAAACCAGATCGGCTCGAGCCAGATCTTGACTAACAACATCCGCGTCGCATTTATGGCGTTCGCCTTTGGCGCATTCTTTGGGGTTGGAACATTGTACATTCTGATGACGAATGGAGTGTTGGTCGGCGGGGTTTTAGGCGTGTGTTACAGGGTCGACCCGAACTTTGGTGCCGGCCTCGTCAACTTCATGGTGGCTCACGGCGTAATGGAACTGACAGCGATCTTTCTTGCTGGCGGTGCTGGTATGATGATCGGCTACGCCCTCATCGACCCCGGCGACCTGACCCGCGGCCAGGCTCTGAAGAAAGCTGGTCAGAGGGCAACAAAAATAGTCATCGGCTGCGCTGTAATCTTATTTACCACCGGTATCATCGAAGGATTTCTTTCACCCTCCGGCGTCTCGCCTGCGATCAAATATGCTACCGGCGCACTCACCGGTATGCTCTTCCTCGCATATGTGGTACTCGTGGGTCGCGACGAACCCGTTCCTGGTCCCGCCTAAATTTTTATCTTTTCAACCGTCTTGATCTCTACGCCGAACGCCAGATTCGCAGAGCGTTTCATCTTCCGCGATTCCCCGCTCGTAAAGAAGCGATCCTCGGATCCTTTTATCGATGGTATAAGGCCGAGCGCCCGAACGACAGCTGCAGATGGATCGATGAATTTCGTTTTTGGTGAAACGTAATCTTTCAAGAGTTGTTCGATTGCCGGATAGTGGGTGCACGCGAGAAGGATATGAGAGCAATTCTTAAGCGGAGCAAGGATCAGTTTTGCCTCGGCTCGCATCGTTTCGGAGGAAATGTCGCCGCTCTCGATCAAGGCCGACAGGGGTTGGGCGATGCGCTGCTTAATTGCGATCCCCCGGATTGCGAATGCTTTTCGATATACTCCCGAAACAATCGTGCGCCGGCCGCCGATCACACCGAGATCTTTCGCCTTTAACCGCGCGACCGCCGCAACCGCGGGCTCTATAACGCCGCCGATCTTTATACCGTGGTCCGCAAGATCCGGAATAGCTGTGCTCGCGGCATTGCACCCGATGACAAGCCGAGTCATTCCTTTGGACTTGAGGAACTTGATCACCGCGTCTAACCGGTCGGCCAACTCCCGTCTCGCCATCTTTCCGTAGGGCGTCGCGCCAGTGTCGGAAAAATAAAGTATCGTCGCGTCGGGAAATCGCTCATTAACGCGCTTGTAGATACTGACGCCGCCAACACCCCAATCAATTATTCCAAGCATGAAATATCCATCTATCAAATGACTTATGGAAAAGAAAGCTTTGCATCGAGCCCGTTCTCTACCGGACCGCTGTCGAACGCGACGATACGCGAGTTCCACGCCATGTTAAGAATCTCAAGCTTTCGACCGGGAAAGCGGCTTTCGAGATACCATTTCATCTCATGCTCGGAACGGATCGGGTTGTATTCGAGCATCTTTTGCCAATCAGGGTGCGAGACCAGCTTTTGCAGGTTTCGATCATAATCGGGGTTCGTCTTCTGCGCCTTCATTGTCCGGATCTTGTCCTTCAGAAGCCGCGGATATTCGCGTGGCTTGACCGGCACGGTAACCATGTCGACGATCAACACTTTCCCGTCCGGCTTTGCAACACGTTTGATCTCGGCAAGCAGCGGGTCCCAGTCAAGATATCGAAATGACATCAGCGAGATGACGAAATCAAATGACGCATCTTCAAATGGGAGAACCGGGCCGCTGATCCTCTCAAATCTCAAATTTGAAATTTCTGCATTCCGATCTCGAGCACGGTCAAGGATCGCCGTAGACTCATCAACGCCGACACCCTCAGCAATACGACCGGATAACGCATTTAGCAGGGCACCATTGCCGCAGCCAATGTCGAGCACGCGGATGTTACCGTTTTCGGGAAGGTGTTGATTGATCCAATACCACTCGTCCTTACGCACTCTGATGTCGGTGAACGCTGCATCATAAAGCTGCGCGACTTCGTTGTAGGTGTCCGCACCGTTGACACTTTTGGGCTCGAAAGCTTTGATCTTTTCGGCGGGCATGAACCCGAGGCGTTTCCGGATCGACGCGGCATAACCGTGCGACTTCCGCCCCTTGCAGCCTATGGTATACAGCGGAGCCTTAGTACTCTCACCTGCCGCAACGTACTTCTCCTTGCTCCGCGAAAAGGTGGTGTACCAGAAGAAACCATACGAGGTCACTCCGAACGTGCGGGCAAAAAAGGGTGCGAACCACCGCGCCGAACGGCAGCAATGAAAATACGCCGACGCGCCGTCAGCAAACGGTATGTCTATTTGCTGCCATTCGTGTGGCGAGAACTGCTCAGGGAACGCGACAGTGCCAAACATCGGGCCGTACATCCCCGAGTGCCCGACGAAATGAAGCTCCGCTACTTCGTGGCCTGCCTCACTGATCTCCGCGACCGCCCGAAGAACATCCACCTTGCTCTCGACCGCCTTGCAGATGACAGCGCCCGCAAACTCTATGCGTAGCTCGTGCGCAAGGGTTTCAGCAACGACCGGAAACTGAGTCCCGCCGCGACGGTACTTCGTGGTGTAGATGACAAGAATCACTTGCTCGGCGGGCATTGGCTAGGGGCGACTACAACAAACCTCTCTCCTTCACTCTAAGATAAGTCTCCAACAACCGCGGGCCGAGCGTCTGGGTCGTCACATCCAGAGCCAGGCCGCCAAGCGATTCGACCATTCGGAGGGCAGCTTCGCGTTGCAGAATTATCTCTTCTGCCGCCGACTGCCGAAACACATCTCGGATGTCGCTAGGCGCGGTACTTACCATTGCATTCAGATCGCGATCGCCAATCGTGACGACGAGGGGGAGATGGCGCGGTCGTAGCAACTTCAGGGAGTTGATCAGCTCTCTCGAGCTCTCTTTATCGACGAGATCCGTCAGGATAACCACGAAAGCGCGCTTTTTGAGATTGGACGAAATGAACTGAAAGGCCCTGGCATAGGACGGCTCGACCATTTCCGGCTCAAGATCGTGGAGCGTTTCGAGAACGGCATCGATGTGCTGGAGGCCTCGTTTTGGCGGTAGATATTTCTTCACCCGTCGACCGAACACTGCCAATCCGCAGTTGTCTCCGGCTTTGGCACATGCCGACATCAGAGCAAGCAAAGCGTGAATCGCCGTATCAAACTTCGTCTCGTCGTCTATCCGCCCCGTCATCAGCCGACCGCCGTCGAGAGCGATGATCACGGTCTGATCGCGCTCGATCTGATACTGACGAGTCGTCAGTTTCGAACGGCGAGCGGTCGCGGTCCAGGAGATATGTCGCAACTCGTCGCCGCGGACGTAATCCCGCATCGATTCGAACTCGCGTCCTTCTCCGCGTCTAACGGCTCGTCGCTGAACGGCGAGAAACGACTGCGCTCCGAGAGCCTTCAATTCTATCTCGCGGGCCCTACGCATATTCGGATAAACCTTTACCGAATCGCTCTCGGCAAGTTCTGCCTGACACCATACCAGTCCTAGCCGCGAGAGGAACCGGACGGCTGCGTGACCAAAGCTGTAGTTACCACGGCGCAACGGGGTCAGATGATAGAAGAAATCAGCCGTCGACCGGGGAGCAATAGAGAATTCTACCTCGCGAGATTCGTCCAGCCTCATCTCCGATGGATACTCGTCCTTGATCTGGAGATGAAACGTATAGCTGGACTCGTTTTCGATGTGAAGGATGACCTTCGACGTGTCACCGATCGCAAATCGCTTCTCGAAGTGGCGCCTAATCCGAAAGCCGTCCGGGAGCCGTCGGGAGATCAGGTAATCGACCATCGCCGCCACTATAAGCAGTACGTCGAATGTGATGACCGCTGTTCTTAATATGGGCAAGTTCCATGACAGCGAAAGCGGCACGAGACCAATCGCAAGCAGAATGTAGAATCGCCGAGAGAAAACGAATCGCATAGGAACGCGAACTGGCATAGGAACGCAAAAATGATTGTAGCATCGGCGAGAAACTGATTGCATTGAATGGCGAATCTGTGGTTCATTTATTCAGCTAGAATGTCCGGAAACCCAAGCATCGACATCGAACGCAGAGTACCGACCCGCAAAGAGGCGTCCGTCTTTCGCTTTAAAACGGCGTTGCTTCAGGCACGCCGGATGATTCAGGACAGAGCTTCGGATCGGGTCAGACGATTCCAGCCGGCCAGCGAACTTGTGGACGTACCAGTTATCGCACGTTCTGAAACGCCGCTGTGGACTGAGTCGGAACCACGGGAAAGGTTCCTCGTCGCAGGAAAGATCCAGAACCTTCGCGCGGCGATCTCTAATTTAAACGGGGTTGAGGTTCCGGCCGGAGAGGTATTCAGTTTCTGGAAGCATATTGGTCGAGCAACGAGGAGGCGAGGTTTTGTTGAGGGTCGCGAGCTTCGGGAGGGCTGCATTATCCCGAACGTCGGCGGCGGTCTGTGCCAGTTGTCGAATGCTCTATTCGACACTGCGTTGCAAGCTGACATTGAAATTGTCGAACGTCATCGGCACACTCAGATCGTTGCCGGATCGCTCGCCGAACACGGCCGCGATGCGACGGTTTTCTGGAACTACGTTGACCTGAGATTCCGATCGGCGAAGCCGCTCAGGATCGACGCACGACTTGATTCGGACAACCTGATTGTGGAACTGCGCGGTGAACGGGCGCCGTCGAGAACATTCCACCAGATCAAATTAGGAAACGGCAACTCGGATCAGATCAAATCGTGCGCGACTTGTGAGGTCGGCGACTGTCACCGTGTGGTCAAGCCGACTTCCGAACGCAACTTTGGCAGGTCCGCATGGCTCGTCGACGAATACATCCCGGAGTTCGACGAGTATATCCAACGGGAGCGGTCGGACGCCGATCTTCTATGTCTACCGATCGACGGAAAGCGATTTCGAAAGCCGAACTATGGATGGGATGTGGGCGGTTTCAAAGAGGTGCGACAGAGTTACGTGGTGACGGCAGTTCGCGCCTACCGGTCGCGAAAGCTTGCCGCCCAGGGAGCTGCGCGGCAGAAGAATCTGCTTTATATGTATGAGGCGTTGGCTGAGAGTTACGCTCAGCGACTTGCATACGACTGCCTACACGTAACCGTGCAGCAAGATCTTCTGCCGTTCTTGTGGCGAAACGGACATCTCGGCGGGAGAACCTTCGACGTGCTTATGACGGCGTTGCCGATGGCTCAGATCCAGTCAAAGCTAGATCGTGCCGCCGCGCTGCATCCGGACAGCCCAACCCTTGGCGATTTTCGGGCCGATCCGGCGCTTATCGCCATCGAAACAGAAGCTCTGAAAGATGCAAAGCGAATTGTAACGGCGCATTCGGGTATCGCATCTCTCTTCGGCGAGCGGGCCGCCCTGCTTGATTGGAAACGGCCGATAAGCAAGCCACGGGTGCGGCCGGAAACGGCCAAGCCCACGATCGTCTTTCCAGCTTCAACTGTCGGACGCAAGGGCTGCTACGAACTTCGCGAGGCTCTGCAAGGGCTTGACGTAAAGCTTCTCACGCTTGGACCGTTGATCGAATCCGGCGACTTTTGGGAAGGCTTCGACGTCGAGCGAGGCGCAACGGATTGGCTCGAACGTGCCGATCTTGTAGTTCTACCTGCCTTCGTCGAACACAGGCCCAGACGATTATTGATGGCAGCGGCCGCGGGAATCCCCGTGATAGCGTCTCAGGAATGCGGCGTGAGCAACGTCAAGGACGTGACCATCGTAGACACTGGAGATGCACGAACTCTCCGGCAATTGATCAACGCTGCTCTGGAGCGACAACCCGGGAAAGTAAATTGAACTCGAATAAGCAACTTTTCAGCTTCCGGAATGCTCAAAGCACTAGTTTGCCCGCGAGGTTTGCGATGCGATTTGCCCACATCTCTTTTTTGTTCATCGCCCTGTGTGCGGCTGTTTATGCTCAACCACCCAGGCCGATCGACGTAATATCTTCGGCAGCGGTCGAGGACGTGTATCTCGCTCGTGATGACGGCGAGGGAAAGGCGGGCGATATAACGTTGATTTTTGCTACGACCGACATACCAATACACTGCATCGTTGTGCTCGCAAAAGCTGATCCCGCCGCAGTTCTGATGAATTTCGTCGCCGTGAAGGTTGGCGGCGTGAAGCCGGATTCGCGGATAGTTTCATCGTCCTTTGCGACTCAGCAGGGGCAGAATCGCGTTTTCTTTACAGGTAGGCCTCACGGTAAATGGACGGTGGGAAGCTACCGAATCGATGTTTTCGTTAATGACAAGCTCGAAAAGAGCCTCGATTTTGAAGTAAAGAGCGGTGCCTTGCCGGCTGCTTCCAATTTTGCTCCACCCAGCCGCGCGCCTCGGAAGCCGATCAAAAGAAATTGAAAAGGCGGCCCAATTTGAGCCGCCTTTCTTATTCAGTTGTCAGATACCGCTACCAGCGATTACGACCGCCGTCGAAATCACGGCCGCCGCCTCCACCACCGCCATAGCCGCCGCCGCCGCCGCCGTATCCACCGCGACCTCCGCCGCCTCCGCCACTTCGGTCTTCACGGGGCTTCGCCTCGTTTACCTTGAGCTGACGGCCTTCAAAATCGCTGCCATCGAGTTCCGAAATTGCCTTATTGCCGTCTTCTGCAGACGACATTTCGACGAATCCGAAACCGCGTGAGCGGCCCGTTTCACGATCTTCTACAACGGTAGCCGACTGAACGGTTCCGATGCCTGAGAAAAGCTGTTCTAATTCTGAATTGCCCGTCGAAAAGGGCAGGTTTCCTACGTAAAGTTTCATTGTCTGAATGTCCTATTTCCTCGGTCCGTGAGGATCAACGGAAGCGTGGTCGTGGTGAAGAAACGGTCTGCTTCATTCCGACTTTGCATTTGCGGCTCGAGGGACTACTGAGCTGCTTCCAAAACCAAAAAACTGCCTTACCCTCGAACTTTCAAAACACGCCGTCGAATGAAAACTTTGTTCGGCCGGGCGCATCACCGTTGATACGCGAGAGAAGGATTAACAGAGGTAATAATGCACTTTCGGCACCGGCCATGCAAGTCGAACACGCCTCAATTGCTCTCGACTGCTTTCCTGATCTCGTCGAGCGAATCAACGACCGAACGGTATCCAAGTTCGATCAATTCGTCACGCCTTGCTATCTCGTCGGGGCGGATGTGAGAGATCGCTGGTTCGATTATAACGTCTGCACGGTAATGCTGGTGTTTTGAGGTCGTTCGGAGCATGATCATCGCCGATTGAAACAATGTGCCGACGAGCGTGGTCGGAGAGCCCCAGTAGGTCGTGCCGCAGGTAATGAGGTCGACCGCGATAATCACCTCTGCTCCCATCTTTTTAACCGCCCTTGTGGGGATCGGCGAGACGACGCCGCCGTCGACCAACTGTCGTCCGTCATCGATGACCGGTACGAACACTCCGGGGATCGCACAGCTTGCACGGATCGCGTTGGTCAGGTCTCCCTGGTCTTTTAAATAGATCTCTTCGCCAGTTTCGAGATCGCAGGCGACGGCGGTGAATGGGATCCGGAGGTTCTCGAAGCGGGTGACCGGGAATGATTTCTCGATGAATCCTTTCATCGCAGAGTTAGATAGAAAGCCTTTCGGCGAATACGAAAAGCCCGCGACACCAAACCAACTGATCTTCTTTCCGATCTCGACGATCTCATCAACCGACAACCCTGCGGCGTAAGCACCACCGACAAAGGATCCCGCTGACGTGCCGGCGATCAGGTCGATCGGGATATTATTCTCGACAAGAGCCTTCAGTACACCGACATGGGCGAACCCGCGTGCACCACCGCCTGAAAGAGCCAGTCCTACCTTCTTCGCCATAAAAAGTTCTCGATATTGATTTTAGCTACCCGCTATGAAAAACTAAACCGCTCGAATGTCCCTGCACGAATCGCAACAAATAGACCGTCCGTCGCTGATCTCCGACACCACGGCGGGCGATCGGGCCTGTCCCGTATGCAGCCGCGAATCGATCGAAAATTTCGAGTCAGTGGCGGGACTCGAAGAAGATGTACGCGCGCTGCTCGTAGCGAATGCAGCCGATAGAGACGGCTTCGATGAAGTTTGCAATCGCTGCGTACGCATATTTTCGCAGGCGAAGGATCAGATAGTGGCGGACGCGGCGGTTCAGAAGGACGGTTCGCATGTACTCTCGACGCCGCTCCGCTTAGACGCGGACCAACGGTTTACCGGGAAGGGGGTCACGATCGCTTTTCTCGATTCAGGATTTTATCCGCACGTTGACCTGACGTCTCCGCGAAACCGCATCGTCGCCTACCGAAGCCTGATCGACCCCGATGGCAAGCTTGATTCTCTGTTCCAGCCGGACGTCGCGAGCTGGCACGGAATGATGACCTCCGTCGTAGCCGCCGGAAACGGTTCACTCTCGAACGGATTCTATCGCGGCCTCGCGCCTGATTCGGATGTTGTGCTGGTGAAACTCGCGCGCACAGGACGGATCACCGATGATGATATCCTTGTCGGTCTACGATGGGTACTGGAAAACCGCGAAAAGCACGGTATCCGTATTGTCAACATTTCGGCCGGCGGGGATGACGAACAGAATTACTTGACCGATCCGCTTTCGCAGATGGTCGAAGAATGTTCACGAGCAGGGATCGTGGTCGTGTGTGCTGTGGGAAACGCCGGGCACATGCCGAATCACCCGGTAGTGCCGCCAGCGAGCGCTCCTTCGTGCATCGCCGTCGGTGGGCTCGACGACAATAACTCACTTGATCGCGCTCGGCGAGGTATGTATCGCTCGTCTTACGGCCCAACGATCGACGGACTGCAAAAACCCGAAGTGATCGCCCCGTCCATCTGGGTTCCTGCGCCGATCCTTCCGAACACGCCAACCGCCCAACAGGCGGCGTTGCTCAAAAAGCTCGACGACGCAGAGGACAGCGAGCTGCACGCGATCATTAGACAGAACGAAGGGCTTGATCCCGAACTCGATGCTGCACTAGATCGGCCGGTACACAGCATTCGTCAGATCATTACGCTCAAGATACGCCGCGAGAACGTGATCACGATGCATTACAAGTACGTTGACGGAACCTCGTTCTCGGCCCCGATCGTCTCATCACTTGTCGCTCAGATGCTTGAGGCAAACCCGTCGCTCTCGCCGCAGCAAGTAAAGACCATCCTCATCAAAACAGCCGAACGCCTTCCATCCTATGAAGTAGATCGCCAGGGCTGGGGAGTTATCGATCCCCGCCGGGCAGTTGAAGCTGCTTTATCTTCCTAACTGCTTGGATACGCAGCAGCCTGTGCCATCCGGCAAACACGCACCATACATCTTTTCGCGAAATCCGAACGAACCGCCATCCTAAGCTCTTCTGCACCGCCGCTGTATTTCGCTCCCGCCACTCTTGCTGCGCTCCGATTTTTGGTACTTCGCTACGGAGTCGTGCGGACTGTTGGGGTAATGATCGTCCGCGGCGTTGGCGCTGGCGTTCTTAGCGGCGTTGGAGAGGGGCCCGGGCGAATTATTACCGGGGTCGGAGTAGGGATCGGTGTCCGCGACGGCAGCGGTGTTGGGCTTTCGTCGTTCTCCGGGGTCGGAGACGGGGACTCGGTCGGACGTGGAGTTGGGGTCATGGTTGGCGTAGGAGTCGGCGTCGAAACGTTTGCGTTCACGTTCGAGTTTGAGGAGTTTGTGTTCGTATTGAAGTCGAAGATCGAGTTGGTTCCGAGGTTCGTGTTAGCGTTTACGTCTTGATTTGCGTTGACGTTCACATTAGCGTTCGTGTTGGAATCGCTTCCGTTCGAGACCAAAAAGAAAAGCAGGATCCCGCCAATCCCGACCACGATGATCGTCCCGAATATGGTCACCAGGACGACGAGAGCCGTGTTTGAGCCGCGCGGCTGCTGAGATCGATACTGTGCCGCGATCCTAGCGCGTTCACGCTGCTGTTCTTCGATAGTCGGAACCACGATCCGCTGGCCGCCTGAGTTTGGCCGGACATCGGAAAAATCATCGTCGACCGTCGGCGGCGGCGCGGGAGGCTGCTCGATCCCAGGTGAAGGTAAAGGTGGAACGGGAATATTGCGGCGGATGACAGTATGCTCTGACGGATCGTCCGGATCGACCTCGACCACGTCGAGACTTTCGCTCGGCATCTCGACAAAGTTCGGCTCCGCTTCTTCAAGGAGTGGCGTGCCGTCCTTCATACAAAAACGCAGGATGTCCTCGTCGTAGCGCGTCTCGCAGGTCGGGCAATACTTCATAATCTGTCAGGAAAATACGAATTCGCAGGTGTTCAAGTTCGTACGCGTAGATAGTAGCACGCGTTCGGCGGATTCTTCGACAAGTGTTGGCGAGCAATGTACTCTATTGCAATGCCAAATCGGGACAAATACAAAGTCGGGCTGGTCCAGATGTCGATGGGGCCGGACATCGAGGCGAACCTGGACAAGGCAGTCGAGTTCGTTCGAGAAGCCGCCGGGAAGGGCGCGAATATCGTGTGTCTGCCCGAGATGTTTCGTTCGCAGTATTTCTGCCAAAAGGAAGACGCTGACCTTTTCGATCTTGCCGAGCCGATCGACGGTCCATCGGTCGCGGCCCTTGCGAAAGTTGCCGACGAAAAGAGCGTCACAGTGATCGCACCGATATTCGAAGAGCGAGCGTTGGGCCTCTATCACAACAGCCTCGTCATCGTTAAGCCGGGCGAACCTGTTGCCGGCGTCTATCGCAAAATGCACATCCCGGACGACCCGGCCTACTACGAAAAGTTCTATTTCACGCCGGGCGATATGGGATTCAAGGCGTTCGACACCGAAGTTGGAAGGATCGGCACGCTGATCTGCTGGGACCAATGGTATCCGGAAGGGGCCCGCCTAACTGCTCTTCGCGGGGCCCAGATACTCTTCTATCCGACCGCGATCGGATGGCATCCCTACGAGAAGGATAAATACGGCGATCAGCAGCGGGACGCGTGGCGAACGATTCAGCGTTCGCACTCGATCGCGAACGGTGTGTATGTTGCGGGCGTCAACCGTGTCGGGCACGAAGTATTTGTTCCTGATACCCCCGGCATCCAGTTCTGGGGAAGCACGTTTCTCAGCGATCCCTTTGGCGTGATCGTCGCCGAGGGCTCGATAGACAAAGAAGAGGTGGTAATCGGCGAGGTCGACCCTGCCCGCATCGAAGAAGTCCGCCGCGGCTGGCCCTTCCTGCGAGACCGCCGAATTGATGCATATGCCGAGATCGAGAAGAGGTTCATTGACTAAGACCCTATCGAACTCGAACAGCTATCTAATGCCCGCCGAATGGGAACCGCATGAGGCGGTTTGGCTCGGTTGGCCGCATAACCCTGCCGACTGGCCCGGAAAGATCGCGGCGATACATTTCGTTTATGCTGAGATAGTGCGGCGCATCGTGGATAGCGAGGATGCGAGGATCCTCGTTAACGACGCGGTCCACGAGGGGAAGGCTCGAACGATACTGGCGAAGTCGAACGTTCCGCTCACCGATGTCGAGTTTTTCCACGTTCCATCGAATCGCGGCTGGACGCGTGACACGGGACCGATCTTCGTTAAGCGTGGTGATGACAATGTCGTTGCCGGATTCCGGTTCAACGGCTGGGCCAAATACGACGACCACGAACTTGACGCAAAGATCGCGAAAACCCTTGCAAATAAACTCAAGAAGCCGTACTTCAAGGTGGAGCGCAACAACCGACACTTCGTACTCGAAGGCGGAGCGATCGACGTGAACGGCAGAGGGACGTTGATCACGACTGAAGAATGCCTGCTCGATCAGGAAGTTCAGGTGCGAAATCCCGGTGTAACGCGGGAAGAGTACGAAAAGGTTTTAGCGGAAACACTAGGTGCCGCGAACATTCTTTGGCTGAACAAAGGAATCGCCGGCGACGACACGCATGGTCATGTCGATGACCTTTGCAGATTCGTCGATGCCAAAACCGTCGTCTTGTGCCGCGAATCGAATTCATCCGACGCTAACTACAACCTTCTTGAAGAGAATCGAGAACGG
>JAQSDP010000454.1 GCA_029945985.1 bacterium
TTAGCCCCAGCGAACCTCGAGGACATTGACCGGTTGGACGCGATTCTTCACCGTTAGCGGTTCGAGCTGGTTTACCGGAATCAGATTCCCGCTGGCCGCTGCGGTTGCTTCTGACATCAAAACTTGCCCGCCGCCCGCGTTTGATTCGAGGCGAGCTGCAAGGTTCACGGTGTCGCCGATCGCCGTATACTCGGAACGCTTGTCGGAACCGATATAACCGATCGTCGCTTCACCCGTATGGAGGCCGATACCGATCGCAATATTCTCATAACCTTCGGCACGGAGTTCCGCATTGAGTTTCGCGACCTGCTTTTGCATTGTGACCGCGGCTTTTACCGCATTCAGCGCATCTTCTTCGCCTACCGTCGGAGCCCCGAAGATCGCCATCAATCCATCGCCGATGTACTTATCGAGCGTCCCTCCGTGCGCGAAGATGATCTCCGACATTGCCGAAAAGTACTTGTTGAGCAAGCCGACTACCTTTTCAGGTTTCTCGCGTTCTGAGATGGCGGTGAATCCACGGATATCGGCAAAAAGAACCGTGATCGTCTGGTTCACGCCGCCGAGGCGGAACGAATCGGGATTCTGAAGAAGCTGTTTTACAACGTACTCCGGCATGAACCGGCTGTAGTTTGCCCGGGCGACTTCCTCACGAGCGAGCCGCTTATGGGCTTTGACGGTCTCTACCGTAACCGCCGTCTGAGCCGCAACCGCACTTATGAGTTCCAAGTGATCGGATGTGAACGCCGCAAATGGATCAAGTCGGTCGGCATAGATCACACCGTGCACATTCGATTCGGTTATCAGCGGAGCACAGATCGTCGAACGAACCCCTTGCGACACGATCGATTCTGCACCGAGGAACTGGGCATCGGTCTTGGCGTCTTGCGAGAGCAATGCAACCTTCTCACGCATCACCTTCTGCGTGATCGTCCTGCTGATCGTGATCGAGTCGGCTGATGAGTCCATCTTCTCATCGCGGACCTTCACGCCAACGGGAACCAGGCTGTAGTCGAGGATCTTACCGTCAAGGGTCTCGTCGGCAAGCAAGGCGACCACGCGGTCGGCGGGGCTGCCTCGAAATATAAGGTCCGTCGCACGGTCAAAGATCTCCTTCAGGTCAAACACGGTGCCGATCGAACGACTCATCTCGTAAAGCAGCTCAAGCATTCGGGCCTTGCGACGCAGATCCTTTATCTCGTCCGGCGACGCTACTGCAGATTCGATCGACAAATGCGACTGCCGGCCAATGATCTCGTTCGCAGAGATCTTCATCTGCGTCTGCCCTAGCGGCTTATCGTCGTAATCTATACCCTGCGCCGAGTCCGTGATCGTCTGAGCATTTCGGGCAATCGCCGGAGCCGCTACCGAGGCGGACGCATAGCTTACGTGGTGTTCCGGAATGAAGGGTTGCGGCAGGACATCGAGGAACGTCAATTCGCTTTCGCCGATGATGACGATATCACCCTGTGCAAATAATTTCTCGAGCGTCGGCGAGCCGTTAAGGAAAACGTGGTTGACGCTTCGCTTCAGAGCTCCGTTTTCATAGTAGCCGTCGACGATCCGGAATCCCTCGCCGTCCGCGACAATATGCGCATGCTTGCGCGACACGCGCCGGTCGTTGAGGACGATGCTGTTCTCGTTCGACCTCCCGATCGTGTAATTCTTCCCCGGCTCCAGCGGAAACTCGCGTTGCCCGCCACCCGGCTCTATGATCCTTAGCTTCGCAGTCACAATATGCTTAATTGTAAATCGGAAAGAGCGAATGGTAAATTCATCGCGTGCAACTGCCCATTTATCTAGATAATAATGCAACGACTCCGCTCGCCCCTGCCGTGATCCTGGCAATGTCTGCGGCATTGAAGATATTCGGAAATCCTTCCTCTCCCCATTCTGCCGGCGAACCCGCCCGCAAGATCGTCGAAAAGGCGCGTACGTCGGTCGCGAAATTGATCGGTGCAAGCGACTCCAGCGAGATCGCGTTTACCTCCGGCGGGACCGAAAGCGACAATTGGGCGATCCTAGGAGCACTCGAGTCGCAGCCCGGCAAAGATCACATCGTAACGACCCGCGTCGAACACGAAGCTGTCCGAAAACTCTGCGAGAAACTCGAGTCTCGCGGCACGCGCGTTTCATGGATCGAGGTCGATGAAAAGGGGAATCTCGATTTGGACCAACTTCGGGACTCGCTCAAGCCAAATACCGCAATCGTTTCCGTTATGATGGCGAACAACGAGACCGGCGTGATCTTCCAGATCAATGAGATCGAGAAGATCGTCAAGGAAAATTCCGACGCATTACTGCACGTCGACGCCGTTAACGCGGCCGGCAAGATGCCGATAGATGTAAAGCGATCGCGAATCGACCTTCTCTCAATCTCCGCTCACAAATTTCATGGGCCGAAAGGGGTCGGAGCACTATACATTCGCGATGGTATTCAACTTCCACCGATTCAGATCGGCGGCGGTCAGGAACGCGGACGCCGCGCCGGAACCGAAGCCGTCCACCAGATAGCCGGCCTCGGAGCCGCCGCTGAGTTTGCGGTCGATCTATCGCCAATGGATGAGATCCGTCGACTCCGAGACAAGCTCGAAAACTCCATCCTGGAACGATTCGACCTCGCTTTTGTGAACGGAAATGCAACGGGTCGCCTACCGAACACCTCCAACATCTCGTTCGAAGGCCTCAACGGCGAGATGATCCTGCATTACCTCAACGAAGCGGGCGTCTGCGTCTCCACCGGCTCGGCATGCAATTCAGTATCGAAAGTTAGCTCACCTGTCCTCGCGGCGATGAACTTACCTTATTCCAAAGCGATGGGCTCGATCAGATTTTCACTAGGCAGGACGAACATTGAGGAAGAAATTAACTTTACTCTCGCCAGTCTAAACGAAATAATTCCGAAACTGAGCAAGATCTCAGGAATCTAAGCTGCTTTCTCGATCCCGTATCGCGTCAATTTCAAGTACAGACCCCGACGCGTCAACCCCAACTCGTTCGCAACTCGTGAGATATTCCAGTTGTTCTTCGTAAGTGAGGCTCGTATCATCTGCATTTCGAGTTTCGACACGGCATCCTCGAGAGTGCCTCCGTCGCCAATGTTGGCAAACGGAACGATCGCCGAATCGAACGAGGTAATAGGAACCACGCGGTCCCCGTTCGAATAACTCGACAACGGCCGAGCCAACCGCTTCAATTCCGGGGACAGGTGTTCGGGGGTTACAACCTCACCGTCGACGGCTCGAGCGATTATTCGCTGAACCTCGTTGCAAAGCTGGCGAACATTCCCATCCCACTGGCATACCATCAACAGGTCTACCGTCTGCGGCGTGAATGAAACGTCGCTCTTTCCAAATCTGGCAGAGTAATGGTTGATGTAGTAGTTCACCATTGCAGGGATCTCAGAGCGGCGTTCTCGCAACGGTGGAACTCGCAATCGAATGACGTTCAAGCGATAGAAAAGATCTTCTCGAAACGTTCCTTCGGCGACCTTCTGCTCAAGCGGCATATTCGTTGCCGCAATGATCCGCACGTCGACCTTGATCGGCCGCTTCTCGCCGATAGGCTGAACCTCTCCCTCCTGCAAGAACCGCAACAGCTTAGGCTGCACATCGAGTGGCAGGTCGCCGATCTCATCCAAGAATAGTGTTCCGCCATCAGCCGCCCGGATCATACCCGGCGAATCGGTCATCGCGCCGGTGAACGAACCCTTGCGATAGCCGAACAGGTGACCCTCAGCCAACTCCTTGGGCACGGCGGTGCAGTTGAACGGAACAAACACCTTGTCCTTTCGATTCGACATCGTGTGGATCGCACGAGAAACGAGTTCCTTACCTGTTCCGGATTCTCCCGTAACGAGCACCGTCACATCGGATGACCGGATCTTGTAGACCTCTTCAACCAGAGCGGTCATCGCCGGTGATGAGTGGATGAATCCGGGCATCAGACTGCTGGATGTGAACGGGCTCGTCTCCTGCTCCACTGAAACCGAGGTGTCCCGTTCGCGAAGGGAAACGACGTCCATCCCAAGTTCGACCACGCGAAGCAGCGGCTGAAGATTCGATCCGTCGTTAAGTGTCGCGCCGGAGCGCGGGTGGATCATGATCGTTGCAGGTTCGCCATTGGTTGGTTTGATCTGTAGAACGGCTATGTCCTTGGTTCTTAGAAAGGTCGGCTCGTTGCCCTTCTCGAGTGAGACGGCGAACTTTCGCAGGAGTTCCTGGCTGTCCTTCGGCGCGTATCCGTGTGTGATGAAAGGCTCCAAGACCTTCTGCGCATTCGGCTGCGCGATCACTATCTTCTTCGCACCGGTCTCCTGCTGCAGAACCGCCATCAACTCGCGAAACAGCAGCTCCCGCGAAGCGGTCGCCTCCGCAAGTCGAACCATCAGCAGTTGCGACACCACTGAGTTCGAGCGTTTCGTCTTGCTCTCCTTTGCACCGATCAAGACGCTTTTGAGCCGGTCAATATTTTCCTGAGCTGAGTCGGCAAGGCCGTGTATGCCCAGTGTCGTGAAGGCTTCGCCCGCGCGCCCCAGATGCTTGACCGCGCGGTCGCGATGTTCCGGCTCTAAATGACATCCGACCAGATAATTGGCAAGTGCTGTGTGATAGAGGTCGCCCGCTGCTTCGAATATTGTCAGGCAGCGGCTGAAATGATGGACCGCAAGCTCCGTATCACCGATCTCAGCCGCTGCAAGGCCGCGGATCCGCTGGATGTTACCGAGCACGAAAAAGTCAGCGGTTGGGTCGCGTTCTTCTACTAGCTGAAGCTGGTTTTCACACTCCCCCGCCCGATTCAGGTACAGCAAGCTTTCGGCTAGAACAAGCCCGGCCATGATCGCGTAATGCTTGTCGCCGATCTTGCCCGAAAGATCGATCGTGTCTCTCGCCTTGCTTTCCGCGCGCTCGAATTCGCCCCGCGCCAAATAGCAGCGTGCGAGGTTTCGCATCGCCTGCACTTCATACCACTCTCGCTTCTTCTCTTTCGCGATCGCGACGGCTTCTTCAAGCAGCGCGCTCGCTTCGTCGAGGTCACCACGCAGGATCATCAGCTCGCCGAGGCTGTCGAGAATGCCGCCCCGATGTGCATGGCTGGACTTCGTCGCAAGCTCGAGCGCTCTTCTGATCATCCGTTCCGCCTTTGGCCAGTCGCCCGTTAGCATCAGATTAAGACCGAGGTTGTTATAGGCGATCACGGAGCTAAGGACGTGTTCGGTTCGGTCGAAGAATTCGATGGAGCGCTCCAAGGCCTCGATGCCCTTTTGCGGCTGGCGCAGGAACCAGTACGCCCCCGACATCTCCGCGTAGATCTTACCGAGCATGAACGGAGCCGAACGGTCACCTATGATCTGTATGCCGAGGTCGAAGTATTCCAACGACTTCTCGCTGCGGCCCTGCTGGTGATAGCTGATCGCGATCTCGCGATAGGCCTCAGCCATGCCCAGCCAGTCCCCATTGTGTCGGTAATGTGCAAGAGCACCCTCCGCGTAATCGCGGCAGATGGCACATTCATTCAGTTTCCGATAAACCCGTGCTAATCCGGTTTCGATCGGCCCGAGCAAGTGCAACAGGTTCGCCTCCTTAGCCCGGTCATGATTCTCTTTCAGCAGGGTGACAGCTTTCGGATGGTCGTTGAGGTTGTTGTAGCCAATGGCGAGTTGAGTAGTGACGCGTACCTGCGTTTCGGGCGAAAGGCGTCTAAGGTTATCGGCGTCCTCGTACGGACTCAGCAACTCGAGTGCGTCCTTATATTTACCCAGCGTCTCGAGGCTGAATGAACGAAGCCGTTTGAGGTTCGCGAGATCGTCGGCACTATGGTCAAAGGCGATGATCGTCTCTGAGAGAAGAGATTCCGCCTCGGTAGAGAGGCCTTCACGGAGTTTCTGCCCGACTTGCGCAAAGACGTCCCCTAACGACTCGCGGTCGATTCTTCGCGAACCCTTATGGCCGGCCTCGGATCCCGCGAATGGCAGTACCCGAGACTTCGACAACGCTTTTGCCGGAGCGGAACCTTTTCTCATGATGGTTTCCTCGCGATAAACGCCGAATAAGCCTGAATTTTCAGGTATTTATGTTCGAATTGAATACTTAGTAAACAGAGCTTTCTGAAAGGTAGCAGATATTGCGTGAGTTCGTCCACAAAATTCAATCGCCGCCGCCTTAGAAACGAGGTTTTGCTGTGATAACCTCGCATTTATGCCCGATCTTGTCGACATCGACGGCGGCTCCGACGTACTCGTCGAATCCGAGACAAAACTTGAAAAGCCCAAGCTTTTTAAGGTTTTGCTGCACAATGACGACTTCACCACCATGGAGTTCGTCATCTGGGTGCTCGAATACGTTTTCCAAAAGCCCCAGCCCGAGGCATTCGCGATTATGCTCAAGGTCCACAATGAAGGCGCAGGCACCGCAGGCATCTACCCCTATGACGTTGCATACATGAAATCCCAAAAAGCCATGAACCTAGCAAAGGCCCGCGAATATCCACTTCTGGCATCGGTCGAGGAAGAATGAGAGTTTGTGCTACAATTTTCCTTTATTATGCGGAGGCCATCGCCCATTATTAACCCCATTATTGGGACACCGTTTGACGAGTAGTTGTGCGGCCGCAAGAGTTTGCCTTATCAGTCCCGAGCTTGAAGATACGAGCTCGGGACTTTTTGATTTTATCCATGAGCGAAACATTAGATCTGAAGAAAACCGTTAACCTCCCTAAGACCGATTTCTCGCAGAAAGCGAACCTCGGCCAGAGCGAACCCGCGCGGCTTAAGAAGTGGACCGAGATGGGCCTTTACGAAAAGATCGCCGAGACGCGTAAAGGCCGCGAAAAATTCATCCTTCACGACGGTCCGCCGTACGCTAACGCGGACATCCACATCGGAACGGCTCTCAACAAGATCCTCAAAGACTTCGTCGTCAAGACGAGGTCGATGATGGGTTTCGACGCGCCCTACGTGCCCGGATACGATTGCCACGGCCTGCCGATCGAGACACACGTCGAGCGAAAGTTGACCGAGAAAGGCAAGAATAAAAACGACATCCCGGTCGCAAGCTTCCGCCGCATCTGCCGCGAACACGCTTCGACGGCGATGAACAACCAGACGCGCGATTTCAAACGTCTAGGCATCCTCGGCGAATGGGATAACCCCTATCTGACGATGTCGCCGGAGTATGAATCGTCCACCGCTCGCCTGTTCGGAAGGTTCCTCGAGCGTGGATACGTTTACAAAGGACTCCGCCCCGTCTACTGGTGCATCTACGATCAGACCGCACTCGCCGAGGCCGAGGTCGAGTATAAAGAGCACACGTCGCCGTCGGTTTACGTAAAGTTTCCGCTCAAGTCCGATCCGGCTCAGATCGATCCGGCACTCGCCCACAAGAACGTCTTCGTTGTGATCTGGACGACGACCCCGTGGACGCTTCCGGCAAACCTCGGGATAGCTGTTCACCCCGATTTCGACTACTCCGCGATCGAGGTTTCAGACGCCGAAGTTTTCATCGTCGCGTCTGAACTCGCAAAGTCCTTCTCCGAAACCGCAGGCTTTGCTGAGTACGAAGAGATCGCAAGATTCAAAGGTTCAAAACTCGATCGCCTAGAGGCGAAGCATCCTTGGATCGACCGCACCTCGCTGATAATGAACGGCGAACATGTCACGCTCGGCGAGGCCGATGCCGAGACCGAACTCGACGTGCGTTTCGAGGATAAAGCCTCCAAGAAATCCGGCACCGGCTGCGTCCACACCGCTCCGGGCCACGGTACAGACGACTTCCACATCGGCAAAGCGTACGGACTCGACATCTACAATCCCGTCGATTCGTCCGGCAAATTCATCGCCGAGGTCGAACACTTCGCCGGCATGAATATCTTCGAAGCGAACCCGAAGATAGTCGAATTCTTGCAAGAACGGGGGATGCTCGTTTACTCAGAAAAGTATCAGCACCGCTATCCGCACTGCTGGCGATGCAAGAACCCGGTCGTCTTCCGCGCGACGCCGCAATGGTTCATCTCGATGGACGAGATCCAAGGTGACTCTGGCGCAAAGCCGCTCCGCCAGGCCGCTCTCGACGAGATCGGCAAGGTCAAATGGCATCCTTCATGGGGCGAGGGCCGGATGTCGAATATGTTCAAGGGACGGCCTGATTGGTGCGTCTCGCGGCAGCGTTCGTGGGGCGTGCCGATCCCAGTCTTCTACTGTAAAGGCTGTGACGAAACTATCGCCGACCCGAAGATCATTGACCACGTAGCAGACATCTTCGCCGTTGAAACTGCCGACGCCTGGTATTCACGGCCCGAGACCGAACTGCTGCCCGAAGGCTTCAAATGTCCGAAGTGCGGCGACACTGATTTCCGCAAAGAGACCGACATTCTAGACGTATGGTTCGACTCCGGCTCGAGCTGCGTCGCGGTACTCGAAACCCGCGGCGACACGCTCCGATTCCCGGCCGACGTCTATCTCGAAGGCGGCGACCAGTACCGCGGCTGGTTCAACTCGTCGCTTAGCTGCGGCATCGCCGCACACGATTCCGCGCCGTATAAGCAGATCGTCACCCACGGTTGGGTTGTCGACGGCGAGGGCAAGAAACAATCGAAATCGCTCGGCAATGTCACGGCTCCGCAAGAGATCATCGATAAATCCGGTGCTGAGATCCTGCGTCTCTGGGCCGCGGCTGTCGATTACACCGAAGACGTTCGATGCTCCGACGAGATCCTTTCTCGCGTCGTCGATGCATATCGCAAGTTCCGCAACACGCTGAGATACGCGCTCGGAAATCTCGACGGATTTGATCCGGCCAAAGATTCGGTTGAAGATCTAATGGAAGTCGACCGCTGGGCTCTCGCACATCTCGACGACGTCACGACCAAGGTCCTGAAGGGCTACGAGGTATACGATTTTCAAGCGGCATACGGAGCGATCTACAACTTCTGCACCGTCACGCTTTCGGCGCGTTATTTCGACATCATCAAGGACCGTCTTTACATCTACGCCCCGCGGTCCGTCGAGCGGCGTTCCGCTCAGACGGCGCTCTACAAGATCACGGAGACGCTCTGCCGACTCATGGCTCCGATCATCGCGTTCACTGCCGACGAAGCCTGGGAAAGTCTGCCGGGCCAGTCGCTCGCGAGCGTTCACCTCGCTGAGTTTCCAAAGCTTGAGGGCATCGACACATCACCCGGCGTTGCCTTGATCGAACGTTGGGAACGCATCTTCAGCATCCGCGACGAGGTGCTTAAAGCCCTTGAGGAAGCTCGCGGAGCCAAGCAGATCGGCTCGTCACTGGACGCAAAAGTGATCCTGACTGCCGACAAAGATACGACCCGGTTTTTGCTCGATTATTTCGAACAATTGCGTTATATCTTTATCGTTTCGCAAGTCGAAGTTCACGAGGGTGATGGGACGAAGGTCGAGATCCAAAAGGCCGACGGCTCAAAATGCGAACGCTGCTGGAACTACTCGATCCGCATAGGCGAGTTCGATAAATACCCGACCGTCTGCGAACGCTGCGTCGTCGCCTTGGATGAACTAGAGAAAGCCGCCGCGGCATGACCCTGGAGCGGCAAGCATCCCTGCTTGCCAGATCGCAGAGCGATCTAAAAGGCTTATGTTGAAACATCTGTCCATAATCCTGATATTCGTCGCGGCCATAAGTGCGTCCGCTCAATCGGTCTATACACCTGACAAAGGTTCGCCCGAACGCAAGGCGATCCTCGACGCGCTCCGGGTTCCCGTCGAGCGTGATCTCAAGCAGAAGATTGTCTTCGTTACCGACGACCTCAAAGTGCAGGGAGCATGGGCATTCGTCAGCGGCCGCCCGACCAAGCCCGACGGCAGCAGCCCGAACTTAGCTGGGACAGCCTGGGATGACGCCGAAGATCTTTTCGACAACAATTTCTTCGGCCTCCTGCGAAGATCCGGCGGTAAATGGCGAGTCGTCAAACACGCGCTCGGCTGCACCGACGTCTGCTATCTTGATTGGTGGAGCAAATACAAAGCTCCGAAAGCGATATTTCCATTCTCGGACTAAAATGGCCGTGGATTTCTTAAAATTGATCTCGTCTCCCGACGCCGCATACGGCGAAGGGCTAAGATTTTTCCGAGGTACAGGAATGCTTAACCAAGCGATCAAAAAGCTCGCTAAAGATCTTGAACGCGAAGACATCGACTATGTAGCGATCGGAGCGATCGCCTTGAATCGCCATGGCTATCGTCGCTTTACGGAAGACATAGATCTCCTGTTAACGGTCGAAGGTTTGGAACGATTCCATGAACGACTCGTCGGTCTCGGCTATCGACCGGCATTTCCGGGAGCGAGAAAAAAGTTCCGTTCGTCTGAGAACAACATTCCTATTGAGATAATTACGACCGGCGAATATCCGGGCGACGGCCTTCCAAAAACTGTCGTTTTTCCCGTACCGCATGATGTTGCGGTCGATATTGAGGGTGTACAGACGATCTCACTCGAAAAACTCATCGAATTGAAACTCGCTTCCGGAATATCCGCACCGCACCGTTTGAAAGATCTTGCTGACGTTCAGGAACTCGTAAAGATCAAACATCTCGATGCATCGTACGCCGAAAACCTCGACGAATCAGTGCGCGCCAAGTTCATCGAGCTAGCGGATGCCGTCGCCGCATCTGGAGATGAACCAAATTAGCCGCGAATGCGTAGTAGGCAGTCTATGAAACACCTATCTATACTCTTCGCACTTTTTACGTTGTTCGCGGTTAGTGTCGTCGCCCAATCTGATGAAAAAAGCCGCAGTGCGCGTACCCGTTGAGAATTACATCAAAGGACAAGAGACCGGCGACGGCGAATACATCAAGAAAGCCTTTTATACTGAAGGCAATATGATCTTCGTTCGGGACGGGAAATACATGACTCGCTCGTTCGCCGAGTACATTAAGGGATTCACTGGCAAGCCCGCGGCCGACGAAAAAGACCGCAAACGCTCGATCGAATCGATCGACGTGGTGGGCAATGCGGCGGTCGCAAAGGTTATACTTGATTACCCGACAGTGAAGTTCACCGATTACTTCACGCTATTAAAGATAGACGGCGAGTGGAAGATCATCAACAAATCGTTCCACGCCGAATCGAAGGCTAAGCAGTGACAAAAGGTGGTTTTTTGTGGAAGTTTGCGTACCTCGCCGTAGCGGGCGGGGTGTTCTTAATTGACCAGTCCTCGAAGGCATGGGCGGTTAGTCGTCTGCGTTTGGGTGATCAGATCACGCTCATTCCTGGCTTGCTGAATTTCGCCTATGCTGAGAATACCGGTGTCGCGTTTTCTATGCTTGACGACCACGGCAACACCGGCCGTTGGGGACTCTCGGTTATAGCCGGGGTCGCCGCCACGCTCGTCGTCTACTTCTTTTGGAGAACACCCCGGGCCGATGACCGCATCCTTGGCGCTCTCGCCCTCCTGCTCGCCGGCATCATCGGCAACGTCACCGACCGCATTCGTCTCGGCTTCGTAATCGACTTCATCGACGTCCAGTTCGGCTCGTGGCATTACCCGACCTTCAACGTCGCAGATATGTCCATCGTAATCGGAGCCGGGCTGCTCATAATTGACATGTTTTTGTTGAAAAAGAAGCAGCAGGCAGAAACACGACCGGTAGGGAGTGTGCCCGAGGGCAATTAGATGTATCCCGAGTTATTCAAGATCGGCAACTTCCCAATAACCAGCTACGGCCTCTGGCTCGCGGTCGGGATGCTTGTCGCGCTTATGGTCGCATCGCGGCTGGCGTCGAGGGATGGCCTTCCCCGCGAACGCATCTACGACCTCGGCCTCTGGACGCTGCTCGGTGGATTGCTTGGGTCAAAGATCCTAATGCTCCTCGTCGACCCGAACGCGCAAGTTTTCACGATCGACTTTCTGCGTTCCGGAGGCGTTTTCTACGGTGGCTTGATCGGCGGATTCATCACTGTCGCCGTCTTGATGTGGCATTATAAGCTGAATTTTTGGAAGGTGGCGGACGCACTCGTTCCGGCGCTCGCACTCGGTCAGGCTTTCGGCCGTCAGGGCTGTTTCGCCGCCGGCTGCTGCTGGGGCAAGCCGACCGATCTGTGGTGGGGTGTCCATTTCGGCGAGGCTGGCCACGAATACACCGGCGTCCCGATGTACGGCCCCGACAACAGCGATCTGTTCCTGCATCCTACGCAACTTATCGAATCGTTCACGATGCTCGCCGTCTTCGGCCTCTTATACTGGCTGCACGGCAAAAAGAAGTTCGACGGTCAGGTCCTGATCGCTTACGGAATCATCTATTCCATCTTCCGCTTCTCTATCGAATTCATTCGCGATGATCCCCGGGGTGACTTTCTCGGCCTCACGACCGCAACCGGCCTCTCGACCTCTCAACTCGTCAGCCTCTTCGTCGCGGCCTGCTCGATCGTCTTTATGATCTGGCGGTTCCGCACGGCCCAGGCGGTAGCACAATCGGCAGCGAGTGTGCACGGTAGCGACTAATCATTTCGGATTCACCAAAAACCCTTCTCCCCTCTTTCTGTTAGACTTGTCTCTTGTCAGACGAACTTTCAACCATCACAGCAACCGCTGAAGACGCCGGTCCTCGCCTCGACGCGTTTCTTGCATCCCGCATCGAAGGCTGGTCGCGCTCGCGGCTGCAGCGGCTGATCGAGGATGAATCGATCCTCGTAAACACCAAACCCGCCAAGGCGTCATACAGGATCCACGAGGGCGACGAGATCGACATCGACCTAACCGAAGCCCCGGCCGCCCGCTTCGAACCCGAAAACATCCCGCTCGACATTGTTTTCGAAGACGAGTTCCTTGCCGTCATCAACAAACCCGCCGGCATGGTCGTCCACCCGGGAGCGGGAATCTCCAGCGGTACATTGGCCAACGCAGTTGCTTACCATTTCTCTCTCGTCACTCATCACTCATCACCTGTCACTCGTTTAGGCATAGTACATAGGCTCGACAAAGACACCTCCGGCCTCATCATCGTCGCCAAAGACGAACAAACTCACGAAGCCCTCGCCGACCAATTCCGCGATCGCTTGGTGGAAAAGTCGTACGTCGCGCTCGTCCACGGCAGCCCGCGGGAAGATAAAGGAACTATCGACCGACCGCTCGCTCGCGACCGCTGGCATCGAACCAAGATGACCGTCGCCGCCAACGGCCGCAACGCGCTCAGCCTTTGGAACGTACGGCAGAGGTTCGATAAGTTCGCGCTGCTCGATGTCGACATCAAGACCGGCCGCACGCACCAGATCCGCGTCCACCTCGCCTCTATCAATCACCCCGTCGTCGGCGACGCAACCTACAACGAAGGCCGCGACAACACCATCAACGACTCCGACACAAAACGC
>JAQSDP010000455.1 GCA_029945985.1 bacterium
TTCGCTCGACATGGCGTGCACGCTGGAAGGATTCGTCGGCGATACTGCGATCACAGTTCCGGTAGGTGAAGTCCATGATGAGCTTAAGCAGCTTCTAAAGGTTACAGAAGAGTGTCTGATGCTCGGGATCGAGCAATGCAGGCCGAACAAGCGGGTCGGCGACATCGGTGCAGCGATCCAAGCCCACGGAGAGAAGTTTGGCTACGGGATAGTTCGCGACTACACGGGACACGGCATCGGCCGCTCGATGCACGAGGCTCCGCAGATCGCAAACTACGGGCGTGCCGGCACGAAAGAGAAGATCCGGGCAGGGTACTGTTTCGCTATCGAGCCGATGCTGAATGTCGGCACGGCTGAGACGAAAACACTCGAAGACGGATGGACCGTCGTCACCGCGGATGGCAAACCTTCCGCTCATTTCGAACATACGGTAGCGATCACGGTCGATGGCCCGGAGATCTTGACGTTAACAAGACGGCAGAAATCCGAACTTGGCAAAGACCAGGCTGCAAAATCTGCGGCATGAGCTTGAAAGTTCCGGGCATTTTCGCTAACATTAGAAGTTTGTCCAACTACGCAGCAGTTGGTCCTTTGGAATTAAGAGGGCGATCGCTTATGAATATAAGCAGATCTCCCGACAAGAGGTGCTATGAAAGTACGTCCTTCAGTAAAGAAAATTTGCGATAAGTGCAAGGTCATCCACCGAAAGGGGATCGTCCGGGTGATCTGTGAGAACCCGAAGCATAAACAGCGTCAAGGATAGTTAGGAGAAGTTATGGCTCGTGTAGCAGGTGTAGATTTGCCGCCCAACAAGAGGGCAGAAATTGGTTTGACGTACATCTATGGCGTTGGCAGGGCCCGTGCTTTGGACGTTCTCGGCAAGGCAGGTGTCGACGGCGGCTCGAAGATCCGTGACCTCAGTGAAGAGGATCTGAACAAGATCCGAACTCTGCTCGACACGGAAGGCGAGATCGAGGGTGACCTCCGCAAGCGTGTCCAGATGGACATCAAGCGTCTGATGGACATCGGCTGCTATCGCGGCCTCCGTCACCGCCGCAGCTTACCGGTCCGTGGCCAGCGCACGTCGACCAACGCTCGTACCCGCAAAGGCCCGCGTAAGGCGGCCGTTGCGAAGAAGAAGGCACCCGGAAAGAAATAGTTCAGTGTTCCAGGTTCAAAGTTCCAGGTTTCACTGGGAATTGACTTGGAACTTTGAACATTGAACTTGGAACAAAGAAAGATGGCTAAAGCAGCACCAAAGAAAAAGACATTTAAGAAGAAGGAGCGTAAGAATATTCCTTACGGGATCGTTCACATCTCGGCTTCCTTCAACAATACTTTGATCTCGATCACCGACACGCAGGGCAATCTCATTGCCCAGTCGTCGTCCGGTGCCCGCGGATTCCGCGGCTCGCGTAAGGGAACTCCGTTTGCGGCTCAGCAGGCTGCCGGCGAAGCGGCCCGCAAAGCTGGAGAAGCGGGCATGCGCGAGGTAGATGTTCGGGTCAAGGGTCCAGGCGGCGGCCGTGAATCGGCTATCCGTGCGATCGCTCAGGCTGGTATTCGCGTGAATTCGATCCTTGATACTACGCCGATCCCGCACAATGGCTGCAGGCCGCCTAAGCGCCGACGCGTTTGATCGGTTAGTTTACTTTATCAAAAGGAAGAAGGGTCACTGACCTGTAAACTTTTCCGCTAAGAAGAGCGGAGGCAGAAAATACTATGGCTAGATATAGAGATGCGGTGTGCCGATTGTGTCGCCGCGAAGGTGGAAAGCTATTTTTGAAGGGCGATCGATGTTTCAAGCCCTCATGCGCGATCGAGAAGCGCGGTACCAATCCTCCGGGACAACACGGTGCTGCCCGCCGCAAGATGCTGGCCGGCTACGGTCAGCAGCTCCGCGAGAAGCAGAAAGTAAAACGAATTTACTTCATCCTCGAAAAACAGTTCCGAAACTATTTTGAAAAGGCACTTCGTCAGAAGGGCGTCACGGGCGAGAACTTATTGTTCATGCTTGAGCGTCGTTTGGATAACGTCGTCTATCGTTCGGGTTTCACGACCTCGCGTCGACAGGCTCGGCAGATCGTCAATCACGGGCACATATTCGTGAACGGGCGGAAAGTCGACATTCCTTCGTTCCAAGTCAAGGTCGGCGATGTTGTGACGGTCAAGGAAAAGAGCACAAAGAACGCACACATCGACGGAGCGTGGTCGACTGCGGCGGGACGCGGACGTCCGAATTGGCTCGCCCCGCAGGGTGCCGATCTCTCGGTCGCGATCGCTTCGCTGCCGACGCGTCAGGATATCGACGCAAATATCAACGAGCAGCTTATCGTCGAGCTTTACAGTAAGTAGTAACTAAGGGTTGGCTGAAGTATCCGGGTCAAGAGAGTTCGTTCTTTTCTTTACTCGATCCGGGGACAAGGCCGACCCATGACCCATTTTAAAAGAACACTATGACAACGACCAACAACTGGACAAATTTCCAAATGCCGGGCCGGCTGAACGTGGAGACCGAAACTCTTACCGATCACTACGGTAAATTCTACGCACAGCCTTTTGAGCGAGGTTTCGGTACCACCATCGGTAATTCAATCCGCCGGGCGTTGCTTTCGTCCATCGAAGGTGCAGCCGTCACCGCAGTTAAGATCGAAGGGGTCGAACACGAATTTTCTCCGATCAATGGAGTAGTTGAAGACGCGACCGACGTGATCCTCAATTTGAAGCAGGTCCCATTCAAGCTGAATGGAGCCGGTCCGAAGACGCTCACGATCTCAAAGAAAGGCAAGGGCGAGGTAACGAGCGGCGACATCGAGGGTGATGGCGACGTTGAGATCCTAGATCCGGACGTTCATATCGCCACCATCAGCGGCTCAGGGAGCTTCAACGTGGAAATGCGTCTCAAACGCGGCCGCGGTTATATTGCAGCTGAGGTCAATAACGACGAGGACCTTTCGGTCGGCTATATCCCGATCGATTCGGTTCACACGCCGATCAAGAAAGTTAACTACACTGTCGATAAGACGCGTCAGGGTTCGAATACCGAGTTCGACAAGCTTGTTATAGAAGTTTGGACCGATGGTTCGGTCGCTCCGGAAGATTCGATCGGGCTGGCGGCGAAGTTGGTGAAGGACCACATGTCGATCTTCATTAACTTCGAGGAAGAGGAAGAGGAATACAAGTACGAGGACATTGCGCGTCCGCCCCTCATGCGCAACGATCTGCTCGACAAGCCGGTCGATGAGCTTGAGCTTTCGGTTCGCTCGTACAATTGCCTGAAGAATGCCGATATCCGATCTATCCGCGACCTGATCAAGCGGAGCGAGAAGGATATGCTTCACACAAAGAATTTTGGCAAGAAGTCGCTTACGGAGATCAAGGATCTTCTTCACGGAATGGGCCTGGATTTTGGAATGGATTTTGATGAGCAGGGCAACCCCATCCCCGGAACGGGCGGAAGAGATTTAGACTAGGTCAGTCCAGAAAGTCTTGGGAGTCGAGGAAGTCCAGGAAGACTCCCAGACTACAACGACTGTCTAGACTTCATAGACTGTTATGAGACATTTAAAAGCACATCGTAAATTAGGCAGGACGACCGAACACCGCATGTCGATGCTCAGGAACCTGGCGACCTCCCTCATCAATGCCGAGAAGGAATACATCGTCACGACTGTTCCCAAGGCAAAAGAACTTCGCCCATTCGTAGAGAAGGCGATCACGCTTGCGAGAAAGGCAAAGGCACTTTCGGGTGACGGAGCAAATGTCGAGGAAGTGCATCTGCGACGGCAGGCCGCTCGCTATTTCCACGCAGGAAACAGCACGTTCAAGGAGGCTTCCAGCCGGTTCCGCGGTAAGAAGGGCGAGGCTAAAGATCCGATCGAACGTACCGCGGGTGTCAAGGCGGTCCAACGACTGTTTGATGAACTCGGAACGCGCTACCAGACCCGCAACGGTGGCTACACGCGGATCATCCGCATTGGGCGCCGGTCGGGCGATAATGCCGAGCTCGCAGTGATTGAGCTTGTTGATAATCCCCGCGAGTTAGCGCACAAAGCAGCTTAGTTTCCCGGATCAGGAGGACGTTCACTATGGGTGACCCCGGAGCTTCCGCTGAAGCTAAAGACAAATCGACTGGAAAGGTAGCCAAGCAATCAAGCGAGGCGTCGCTGAATCTTGATGAGATCCGCGAATTGGCCGAGCTTGTGAACGAGCACGGATTTACGGACTTCGAATTCGAGAACGAGAATATTCGCGTTCGGCTCAGCAAGCAGGTGAACACACCTGTGTACGCGGCTCCGCAGATGGCCGCACCGGCTCAGGCGGCTCCTGCCGTTAGCACGACTTCGGCCAACGATTCAGCCCCGGCGGCGGTCGACGAAGATGCGGGACTACATAAGATCACATCGCCGATCGTCGGAACTTTTTATCGTTCGCCGGCACCGGACAAGCCGTCTTATGTCTCTGAGGGTACAGTGGTTTCGCCGGAATCGGTGGTCTGCATCGTTGAGGCGATGAAGCTGATGAACGAGATCCAGGCGGAAACGAGCGGCGAGATCGTTAAGATCTACGTCGAAAACGGTGCTCCGGTCGAGTACGGCCAACCTCTGTTCGGTATCAGGAAGTAAGTGAAATCAGCCACGAATTTAGCGAATTAACACGAATGATTCGAAATGAATTCGTGAAATTCGCTTAATTCGTGGCTAACTCTTTATGACAAGAGAGATCCGAAAAATTCTGATCGCAAACCGCGGCGAGATCGCGATCCGCATTATCTGGACGTGCAAGGAAATGGGCATCCAGACGGTAGCGGTTCACTCGGAAGCTGACCGCGAAGCTCTGCATGTCCGATTCGCGGATGAGGCGATCTGCATAGGTGCGCCTCCGTCGGCTCAGAGCTACTTGAATATTCCTGCGATCATCAGCGCTGCTGAGATCACGAACGTTGACGCGATCCATCCCGGTTATGGATTTCTCGCCGAATCGGCGACGTTCGCACGGATCTGCGACGATTGTAATATCAAGTTCATCGGGCCTAAAGCTGATGTGATCGCAATGATGGGCGACAAGGTCGAAGCTCGGCGGACGATGCAAGCCGCGGGAGTACCGATCCTCCCGGGCAGCCCCGAACCCATCGAGCACGTTGATGAGGCGATCGCTCTTGCGAAAGAAATTGGCTTTCCCATGATCGTCAAAGCCGCAGCGGGTGGTGGCGGACGCGGAATGCGGATCGTTCGCGAAGAGTCGGAATTGAAGGGAAGCCTCGAAACCGCACAGGCCGAGGCTCTCGCGGCGTTCAAGAACGGTTCGGTTTACATCGAGCGATATATAGAACGGCCGCGGCATATTGAAATCCAAGTCCTAGCCGACGAGCATGGCAACGTCATCCATCTTGGCGAGCGGGAATGTACGATCCAGCGTCGGCACCAGAAGCTTCTTGAGGAAGCTCCGTCGCCCGTCATTACACCCGAGCAGCGAGAGGCGATGGGTGCGGTGGCGGTCAAGGCCTGTCAGGAAATTGGTTACTCGAGCGCCGGGACTTTCGAATTCCTTCTTGATGAAGACGGAAGCTTCTACTTCATGGAGATGAACACGCGAATTCAGGTCGAGCATCCGGTGACCGAAATGGTTACCCTTGCTGACATCGTGCGAAATCAGATCCGTATAGCGTCCGGTGAGGACCTGCAGTACGAGCAGAGAGACGTTCAGATCGTTGGGCACTCTATCGAATGCCGGATAAACGCTGAAGATCCTGTGAAATTTACGCCGAGTCCGGGCAAGATCACTGCTTTTAATATTCCGGGCGGCCCCGGCGTGCGAGTTGATACGGCCGTATATCCGGGCTACGTCGTTCCGCCTTATTATGATTCGATGATCGCCAAACTGATAGTGCACGCACGAACTCGGGATCTGGCGATCGCGCGCATGCAGCGTGCTCTCGACATGATGGTGATCGAAGGTATCAAAACGACGATCCCGCTTCATAAGAAGATCATGGCTGACGAACGATTCCGGGCGGGCGATTTTTCCACGAAGTTCATGGAAGAGTTTGAGTACACAGTTGATAACTAGGTCGCGATAACTGATAATTATCCGCAGGATAACTATCAGTTTTACAGGTTAGATTATTCATTAAATTTCGTGGTTACCGGACTCGTTTTCGGAGTTACTGCGAGCAATAGGAGAGGCCAATAAGGGCAATTAGCAATGGCAACATTAAAAGAAACAAAAGAGAAGTTGGTTGGAGACTACAAGACGCACGGTTCAGATACCGGGTCATCACAGGTTCAGATCGCATTGTTGACGCAGCGGATCACTGAATTGACTGCGCATTTCAAGATCCACAAGAAAGACAACAATTCGCGACGCGGATTGCTCATCTTGGTCTCGCGCCGTCGTAAGCTTCTGGATTATTTGAAGCGGAAGAATATCAACGAATATCACACGATGATCGAGAAGCTCGGGCTTCGTCGCTAGTATTTTTGGAGTGAGAAGGCCTTCCTTATCACTCTTCGTTTTTGACCGGCCGCTTCGGGCCGTAAGTTTTTATATCGTTCTCTACGAAGGATTTTGATGATGCCTGCTGAACGTGACAGCGACAATTTTGGCTCCATACAAGATAAGAACGAAATTTTGGAATTCTCCGAGAGCGGCGGGTGCTTCACGAACAGCACTGGCCGCTTTTGTTTTGAGGAATAGAAAATGAATAGAAAGAAATATTTGAAAGAGTCGATCAAGGTTGGCGGCCGTGATCTGACAGTTGAGACAGGAAAGGTCGCCAAACAGGCCGACGGCTCGGTCATAATTCAATACGGCGACACAATGTTGCTGGTTACGGCCGTCAGCAATAAGACAGCAAAGGAAGGACTCGATTTCTTCCCGCTAACGGTGGAATATCGTGAATCAAGTTACGCAGCCGGACGCATACCGGGGAACTATTTTCGCCGCGAAGGCCGCCCGAGCGAGAAGGAAGTTCTCACTTGCCGACTTATCGACCGTCCGGTTCGTCCGCTGTTCGCGGAAGGCTATCGATTCGAAACTCAGATCGTCGGTTCGGTTATCTCATCTGATGGCGAAAATGATCCTGATGTGATCGCTCTTACCGGCGCATCGTGTGCGCTTTACCTCTCGGACATCCCGTTCCACAATCCGATAGCTGGTATTCGTATCGGCCTGATCGATGGCAAGTACATCATTAACCCGACCTACGATCAACGCCGCGAATCACAACTCAATCTCGTTGTCGCCGGAACCGAAGAAGCGATCTGCATGGTTGAGTGCGAGGCTCTGGAAGTTGCGGAAAGCATTATGGTGGAAGCTTTAATGCTTGCTCACAAAGAGATCAAACGCCTTTGCCTGTGGCAGACGGAACTTGGCAAGGCTCTCGAGATCACCAAGCGTGAATTCAGCGTGATGGAACTCGATAAGCACATCGTTGCTGACGTCGAAAAGACTTGGACCGACAAGCTTCGTGCCGCCCTGGATTCAACCGGCCGCGAGAAGATCGAGGTTTATGCAGGGCTCGACGCGTTGAAGAAGGAAGTCATCGAAAGCTATCCAGAAGATGATCCGGGTGCACGTGCGACAGCGGGCAAAGCATTCGGAAAGTTGAAAGAGAAGATATTCCGCGAGGATATGCTTGGCAACCGCCGCCGCCCCGATGGCCGAAGATTCTCCGAGATCCGCCCGATCACTTGTGAGGTGGGCTGGCTTCCGCGCGTACACGGTTCGTCGCTGTTCACGCGTGGAGAAACGCAGGCGATCGTCACGACGACGCTCGGTACGAAAATGGACGGGCAGTTCATGGACGACCTCGAGAAAGGCACCATCGACCGGCGCTTCATGCTGCATTACAACTTCCCGCCGTACTCTGTGGGTGAAGCGGGCCGCTTTGGCGGGACGTCTCGCCGCGAAACAGGTCACGGTAATCTCGCCCGTCGTGCGATCGAAGCGGTGCTGCCGGATGAGTCAGAGTTTCCGTACACGCTCCGGATTGTTTCGGACATCACTGAATCGAACGGATCGTCCTCGATGGCGTCGGTCTGTGGCGGCATCCTGAGTTTGATGGACGCAGGTGTGCCGATCAAGCGTCCGGTTGCAGGCGTTGCTATGGGCTTGGTAATGGAAGGGAAGCAGTATGCGATCCTTTCTGACATCGCCGGGGCCGAAGATCACTACGGCGATATGGACTTTAAGGTCACCGGAACCAGCGAAGGCATCACTGCTTTGCAGATGGATATAAAGGTTGGCGGTATCAATGCGATGATCCTTCAGGAGGCGTTGGAGCAGGCTCGAAAGGGACGGCTCCATATCCTAGATATCATGCAGAAGGCGATTGAGACACCCCGTGAGGACATCTCGCCGTATGCACCGCGCATCATCACGATGAAGATCCATCCGGATAAGATCCGCGACGTTATCGGTAAGGGTGGCTCGGTCATCCGTTCGATCACCGAAGAGACCGGTGCGAAGATTGACATCGATGACGACGGAACGATCCTCATTGCAACCCACGACGGTGACGCCGCTCAAGCAGCGATCAACCGTATAAAGGCCCTAACGGCTGAAGCAGAGATCGGCGAGACCTATCTCGGTACGGTTTCACGCATCGTCGATTTCGGCGCGTTCGTCGAGATCATGCCCGGCCTCGACGGCCTGCTGCACATATCGGAGATCGCCGAACATCGCGTCAAGGAAGTCCGCGACGAACTCCAGGAAGGCCAGCAGATCATGGTCAAGTGTATCGGCAAAGAAGGCAACAAGATAAAGCTTTCACGTAAAGCCATCTTGATGGAAGAAAAGGCAAAAGCTAAAGGCGGCGAGGAGTAGTCGTCGTTTGATCTAAAACTAAGAGGGACGGTTTCGGCCGTCCCTTTTTCTGTTCCGATTACTAGTCGGCATCAGTCTTGCGGAGCAAAATTATAAATTAGTACCCCAATTACCTTAACTGGTTGCCCGCTAGGCAGCGTCGGTGTAAACCTGGCGTTTCGAGCGGCTTGCTCGGCCGCAGCCCGCAGCAGTGGATGTCCACTCAGGGCCTTTGCTTGGGCTGCGTTTCCGTCCTCTTCGACTGTTATCTGAACAGTAACGGCTCCCGATGCTCGGACCGCTTTGGCGGCAGGCGGGTAAGGAGGCTTGGGAAGGACGGTAGCCTTTCCATTCAGCACACCGCCGGATATTGTCGATGGCACTCTCTTTCCGGTTGATGGTGGGGTTTCGCGCACAACGATCCTTGGTTTTTCCGGTGCCTGCCAGTAGGAACTACTATCGCTAAGCACGATAGGGGACGTGCCAGATCCTTTGAGGGCGTCAATCACCCGAATAAGATCACCGTACTTGTGAGCCGCGTTTGAGTCAGTTCCGTTCCAATCGATCTGAAACAGCACCGTTTTCTCGATCTCGTTCGAATTCTCTCGAAAAACGGCATTGGCTTCCCGAGCATCGAAGACTTCACCGAGTTTTGACGAAAGCTCGTTCTCGTCCCGATAGCTTTCATTATTTAGATCCACCGAACGGTCGGGATGTAATCGAACTCGAAGAGTTAAAGGATTCGGCTTGCTCTCGTAACCCGGCATCTCGCCATAGGCATTCGAGCGTATGTCGACTTGGAAGAAGCGATCGGGGGCGCGAATGTCGCCCATACTCTTTTCGTAATTGCCCTGATTGCCGTACTGATCTTTTCGTCTTTCGGCTGAGCTGATCAGGAGATTAACTCGGTCTATTTCATGTTTGCGCAATTCGTTTAGAACGGCGTTGAGAGTCGCGGCGTCAACGTCGTACCTCGCGGCTATGTCGACTGGCTTTTCGTACTCGGATTTTCCGTCCGCGAACGACTTGATACTTTCGCCAAGCGTTTGAAGGTCGATTGGCGGAGACTCAAGGTCGCCAAGATGTATGTGGACTTGGTCGGGAAGCAGGATAATGAGTCTCGACATCCCCCGTGATCCGTCATCGGGTGCCGCATTTTTGTATCCGAACGGGATGTTGTAATTGAATTCGTTGACCTTATCGGATTGCGTATTTGGCTGAACGAGCTGTTTGATCCGGGAGCAGGAGACGGTCGCGAGCATGATCACAAGAAGCACAAGAATGGCGTTCGCCATATTTGAGGAGGTTCTGCGATATTCGATATGCTTCCAGGTAATCAAAGTTTGGATACGGTACGCCCAAAACGGTTTATATGCAAGCTCTTTTCGCACTCGCACCTCCGAGTTCGGATTTGTTCAGGCGACTTCCCGCTGGACACTATGTGTATAAAACCTGTAAGGTATACACATGCGTACGAATATCGAAATCGACGACAAACTGATCAAAGACACGCTCAAAGCCACTGGGTTAAAGACCAAACGAGAAGTTGTAGAGCTTGGATTGGAAACCCTTCTCCGTCTGAAGCGGCAGGAACAGTTAGCCAAGGGACTGCGTGGCAAGGTGAAGTGGGAAGGAGACCTTGAAGATATGAGGCTCGACAAATGATCTTGGTTGATTCGAGTGTTTGGATCGATTACTTCAACGGTGACGACCTTCCCCATACACGAAAGGTAAACGAGATCCTTGGATTTCAGGAGATCGTGGTAACCGATCTGGTAATGACGGAAGTGCTTCAGGGATTTAGGATTAAGAAGGACTTTGACTACACGTTGGAGGTGCTCGATGCATTCAGGTTTGAGCCAATTGGTGGTCGCGACGTGGCAGTCCAAGCTGCACGCAACTTTGTCTATTTACGCTCCATAGGATTCACGATCCGAAAGACTGTCGATACCTTGATCGCCACAAACTGCATTTTGAAGGGCTTCAAGCTTCTTCACAATGATCGCGATTTTGTTCCATTTGAAACACATCTAGGTCTTCAAACGATAAAATACTAATACATGTCTGCACCGAATATTGAAACTATTGTCTCTCTTTCCAAACGCCGCGGGTTTGTGTTTCCCGCTTCGGATATTTATGGCGGGTTGGGCTCGTCGTGGGATTACGGACCGTTGGGGGTTGAGCTTGCGAATAACATTAAGAATAGTTGGTGGCGATGGGTTGTTTATGAGCGGGATGATATTGAAGGTTTAGATTCGTCGATCATCCAGAACCGACTTGTTTGGAAGTATTCGGGGCATGAGGCGACGTTCAGCGATCCGCTTGTAGATTGCCGTGACTGTAAAACGCGATTGCGGGAAGACAAGCTCGATACTAATGACGAAGGCAAACTCGTCTGCTCGAACTGCGGCTCGACTAACCTGACCGAATCGCGTCCGTTCAACTTGATGTTCAAGACTACGGTGGGCGCGGCGTCGAGTGACGATGACGAGTCGGCTCTCGCATATCTTCGACCTGAAACAGCTCAGGGAATTTTTACTAACTTCAAGAACGTGCTTGATACCTCGCGTCGGAAGCTGCCATTCGGAATCGCTCAGATCGGAAAGGCCTTTCGGAACGAGGTGACTCCGGGTAATTTTATCTTCCGGACCCGGGAGTTCGAGCAGATGGAGATCGAATATTTCTGTAGGCCGGAAGATGCACCGCGGGCCCATCAGGAATGGCTTGACGGATTCCACGAGTGGATCCGTTCGCTTGGAATTTCTGATTCGAATATAAAGGATTACGAGCAGACGAAGGAAGAGCTTGCTCACTATTCTCAGCGGACGGTGGATCTTCTCTACCGTTTCTTCCCTGAACGCGAGGATGAATCGAAACAGTGGGACGAATTGATGGGCATCGCGAATAGAACGGACTACGATCTCCGCGTCCATTCGAAGAAGCCTGAAGACGCAGAAGGAAAGCGGATCAATCCCGATTCGACCGAGGATCTGTCGTACTTCGACCCACAGACGAACGAACGATTCTATCCACACATCATTGAGCCTTCGACCGGCGTCAACCGTACTCTCCTGGCCGTGATGATGGAGGCATATGAAGAGCGCACGAACGAGAAGGGCGAGGTTCGCGTCATCCTGAAACTCAAGCCGGAACTTGCCCCGATCAAGGTCGCGGTATTGCCGCTCGCGAAAAACAAGCCCGAGATCGTCGAGATGGCCCGCAAGATCAAGAAGGATCTTCAGCCATCCATGCGCGCGGTTTATGACGATACCGGCGGCATCGGGAAACTGTACGCCCGCCAAGACGAGATCGGCACGCCGTTCTGCGTTACCGTTGATCACGAATCGCTCCAAGATAAGGCGGTGACGGTTCGTGACCGCGACACATGGGGACAGGAGCGCGTCAGCATCGAGTCGCTGAAGGAATATTTGGCATCGAATCTATAATCGATACGGTGGGATGAAGAGTAGCTGATCGCTAATGGCTTTCAGCTGCTTTTTGATTTCAATGAGCGACACCAACGTAAAGCCTTTGGCGGAAACGATCCACGAGAGCGGCGGGCGAGCTATGCTTGTCGGCGGATGTGTGCGCGATGAGTTGATGAATCGCGAGGTCACGGATTGGGATCTTGAGATCTACGGGGTGGCGCCGTCAAAGCTGAGAGGACTTCTTGATGGTTTTGGCAGGGAGCAGGGGCTTGAGCTCAACGCGGTCGGTGAAGCGTTCACCGTGTACAAGATCGGAAGCGATCTCGACGTCGCGTTGCCACGCCGTGAAAGGAAGGTTTCCCGGGGTCACAAGGGATTCCTCGTTGAGGGCGATCCGGATATGTCGTTCGAGGAGGCGTGTTCGCGGCGGGATTTTACCGTAAACGCGATCCTGAAAGATCCGCTGACTGGCGAGATCGTTGATCCGTTCAAGGGTCGGGACGATATTGAAAAGAAAGTCCTACGTCATGTTTCAGTGGATAGTTTTGCCGAGGACAGCCTGAGAGTTCTTCGTGCCGCACAGTTTGCGGCAAGGCTTGAGTTCGACATTGCCCCAAACACGGTGGATCTTTGCCGGTCTATCGATGTCACCGATCTGCCGAAGGAACGCATATGGGGCGAACTCGAAAAGCTGTTGCTGCAATCGAATCAGCCGTCGATCGGGCTCAAGTGGCTGTACGAACTTGGTGTTGTCGACCAACTGTTCCCTGAGCTAGCATCTCTCGTCGGGGTGCCGCAGGAGCCGGAATGGCATCCGGAGGGCGATGTCGATGTTCATACAATGATGGTGGCGGACGAGGCTCGTAAGCTGATCGACGATCTCGACTATTCGCGCAAGGTAGCGGTGATGCTTGGAGCTGTTTGCCATGATCTCGGCAAGCCTCCGACCACGGAGTTCGTTGATGGCCGCACGCGTTCGCTCGGACACGACGAGGCCGGCGTAAAACCGACGATGACTTTTCTTGATCGCCTGGGGATACACACCCTTCATGG
>JAQSDP010000456.1 GCA_029945985.1 bacterium
CTGCTTCGACCCGAAGCGGATTCTTGTCGCAAAGGCCAACGAATTCGACTGCATCTTTGTAGCGCTCCGCGAGATCCTTGCCCCACATCACCGTGGCGCGGTGTCCGGTGCCAACTATCGCATATCGCTTGCGGGCCAGCGGAGTTACCGACGCAGGGATCACGCGCGAACCAAGCAATACCCCAGCTGCAGTTACTCCCGCTTTCACAAATTTTCGTCGTTCCATCGTCACATCTCCGCACATCACGAAAGATCGGTCACAGTCTTTCCGGCGATCTTGAAGTTTTCTATCTTCAACCCCTTGACGTTCTTAACAATGCTCGGATTCTTGACAGACCCGAACGTGCAGTTCTTCAGCACGACATCATATATAGGAGCGTTGTCGAGGCCCTGAAGATCTACGGCACGATTACCCATGGTGCACGTCAGCCCATCGACCTGAACGTTTCGCACTAGCGGAATGTGATCGCCCTTGGCACCCTCTTCATAGTTGAAATCTATCTCGATAACAGCACGCGAGACCTGGCCGATCGAGTTGTTCTTGTAATAAAAATTCTCTAACTTGCCGCCGCGAGACGCGTTGTTCTTGAACCGTATCGCTGTCCAAAGGTCGGGGCTGTCGAGCTTGTTGTCATGAGCAAACACGTTTCGCACGCCGCCGGAAATTTCACTGCCCACCGTGATCCCTCCATGGCCATCCTTGAACATGCAGTTGCGGATGATGATGTTCTCGCTCGGCGTATTCAGCCGCCGCCCGTCGTTGTTGCGTCCCGACTTGATCGCGATACAGTCGTCACCTGTGTCGAAATGGCAATTCTCGATCAAAACATCCTTGCACGATTCCGGATTGCATCCGTCGTTATTCGGCCCATGCGTCTCGATGTGCACACCGCGGACAGTCACGTTCTCGCAAAGCACCGGATGGACTTCCCACATCGGCGAATCGACGATCCGCACACCTTCGATCAGAATGTTCTTACATTTATAAGGCTGAATGAACTGCGGCCGCAGCCAGTGCCCGTCTCCGAAAACGCGCTCCTCGACGGGAGCATTTCGATCCATGAACTCGTAAAGCTTTGCACGCGCTGCCCGCTGACTCATCACCTCCGGATTGCCGCCGTACCGTGGATTGCCGTGCCATTTCCAGAAGAACGCCTTGCCTTGCCCGTCGAGAGTGCCCTCGCCTGTGATCGCGATGTTCGTCTCTTCATACGCATAGATCAGTGGCGATAGATGCATCAACTCCATGCCTTCCCAACGCGTGTGAACTACTGGTTCGTAAGACTTCGCATTCGTCGCAAATCTCAGCGTGGCACCTTTTGAGATGTGCAGATTCACGTTCGACTTCAGCCGGATGGCACCCGTCAAAAAGACACCTGCTGGGACAACCACCCGCCCTCCGCCAGCCTTATTTGCAGCGTCGATCGCTTTATTGATCGCTTCACGATTGTCGAACTCGCCGCCCGCCTTAGCTCCGTATTTAAGAATGCTGAAGTCCTTTTTCTTGAACGTCGGCGGCTTGATCCGAGCAAGTATCTTCGGATACTCCGTCGTCCAGGCATCCGCACTCTGTGCAAAAGCAAAACTAGGAGCGATCGCAATGCCCGCCGCGGAACCACTAAGTGCCTTGATAAACTCTCTTCTTTCCATCTTTTTCTAACTAAATTGCCACTAGCTTTAGCTAGTGGTTCCACATCAACTAGGCCATCGGCTTTAGCCAAGCATCGGGGCTGAGGCCCAAAGACTTTGAGGCCCCTCGACCACTAGCTAAAGCTAGTCGCAATTTATTTCCGGGCTATCTTATCTTTCCACTGCGGATGATCAGCGAGCAGCTCCGCGGGCGATTCGACATACCACGCATAGCCGTTCCGCCGCTCTGCCTCGATCTGCATTACGTCGTATTTGATCACCGCATCTCGCCCGATAAATATCGGCCGCATCGTCTCGATCTGGTAAAACCTCGCCCAGATCGGTGGAGCTGTCTTGTGGAGCGTGACCACGTGTTCGCCGTTCTTTCGCTCCCAGCGAATTCCATTTATGCTGTTCGCCTTAAACCAATTCACCGCCGAATCGATCGCATCGATAACTTCCGGCGATGGCGTTGAATCCAGCATTAAAAATCGAGCGATGCCGACGCTTTCCCCCGCCGTCAGCGACACCGGTTCGAACGCTCTCGCCGGCGCGGGCTTTAACGTATTCTCGTCGTATTGGGCCGCCCAGACCGTCTTCTTTCCGTTTACGACTACCTGTGTTTTCAAGATCATCGGGATCGCCCGTTCGACCGCCTTTTCGGCTTTCGCACGCCGCGCTTCATCGACAAAAAGGTAGTCATCCTTCTTTTTTGCGATATCGCGCAGAACTCGAAGCACGCCGATCGTCGCGTCGTCGTTGAAAGTTATGTGCGAATAATAGCCTTTCTTCAGCGGATAGAACTGCGGCCAACCGCCATTGGCATACTGCGATTCCAGCAGATAATCGAGTCCCTTGAAAAAAGCTTCCTTGTACTTAGTAAAATTGTTCGGCGGCGAACTCTTCTTCATGCTCGCCGAGATCAGCCGACCAAGATACGCTACCTGCGGATACGTCGTGCGATTGTCGATGGTGGTATCCGAGACATCCCCATGCGTGGCGATCAGCTTTTGCTTCTCTGCCTGCGTCAACATCAGCGCCATATCGACGTTCTTCTCAAATCCACCGTTCACCTTCTGATAAAGGACGACCTGATCCCCGATCCGCGCCGCCTCGTCAGTCTGATACCACTCGGGCGATTGACGAAACACTTCGGCCCACGTGACCAGCTTCCCGTCCGGCTTCGTTTTCTCGAGCCATGCATGACTGGCGTTCTGCGGGACCCAGCCGTCTTTTCCGCCGAGAAAATATTCGATCGAGAAAACCTTCACATCCGCATCGCCAAGTTTTTTCGCCCAGGCGACGCGCGTATTAGGACTCGCACCCTTACCCGTCGAACCATACTCGGCAAAATACGCGGTCTTCTCACGCTCGGGCAACCAGTGATGCCAGCCCTCGGGCCGAACCTCGGCGTCCATCTTAGTGTTGATGAATACCGTCCGGCCGTAATCTCGCCACGGTCGTCCGAGGTAAACCCCCTTCTCAGTGTTCTCGCTGGTGAGTGTTGAATTGAGGAAAATGAACCCGCTCGGCTCGGTGGCTGCAAATCGCATCGGAGCCGCAATATACCCATCGGCCTTGCTGTGGATCCGGCAATTTTCAAACACCGCGGCAGCCTGGCCAAAGATGTAATCTACGTGCCCCTCGATGTACGAATCGAGATAATATTGTCGCCCGTTCTTTGCGTAAAGCGTGTCCTGCCACCCCAGGAAACGACAATTCTTGAACACCGCTCGGTCCGCCTCGACCAATACAGCGACCGCCTGCGATCCTTTGCCAAACGAATTTTCGAATGTGATGTTCTCAGCGTGAAAATCATGGCCGCCGATGTATGTAGCGTACGCCGCTGACGTCGAGCCGGCTTCTTTATTTGAGATCTTATAGGTAAGGATCGTCTTCGACGCATCCTCGCCGATAAACGATATGTATGGCTTGTTCGCCGGAATGCGGATCTGCTCGTCGTATCGGCCAGGCTTGATCTTTACAATGCACCGGGCCTTGTTGCCGGCCGGCACTTTATCGACAGCGATGCCAACCGTCTTCACATCACCTGAGCCGTCGGATGCGACCGTGATCGAACAACCTAGAGCATCACCGCCGAGAGCGGCAAACGCGAAGAGGCATATGATCGCGGCACCCAGTTTTACTCGATATAAAGACACTTCCTGAAACCCTCTATTCGATGATGAAACCGTAGATCGCGTCAGATAAAAATGCGCCGCATAAGTTCCTGTTTTCATCAAACGCTCATGCGACGCATTTTTCAAGCCGGTCATCCCGGGGCGGGCTAGAACGTAAACCGCCCGCCGATCTGAATATCACGCGGCGGCTGCCTCTGCCCGTTCGACAATCCGAACGCCGAGTTCGCGGGGTCCGTAGTTGGAGCATTGAAGTACGGCTTGTTAAGGAGATTTATCGCCTCGACCCTCACCTGCAGCTTCATTCCTTCACGGATCCGGAAGTTCTTCGATAGACCGACATCAAACTTCAGGAACCGCTGATTGCGGAAGTTTCCTAGAGTCATCGGGAAATAACGGAGGGTGTTGGTTCCGTTCGCCTGAAAGTTATTTCCGAAAGCAGGAACGTTATTGTTAGCCGTCCCTTGGATGCCATTCAGGTAAAAGCCTGATACGTCCCAGCCTGGAATGTCGATGCCGTAGCGCCGCCCTTCGCTGTCCTTCTTGCCAAGCAAATTACGCAGCTTAGACGGGTCTCCGTTGTAAAACACGTTGCCGAACTGCAGCGGCTCACCGCTCTGCCATTCGTAGACGCCCTGCATCTGCCAGCCGCCGAGGATCGCGTCGACGACAGGATGCCAATCATTACCAAAGCTGCGGCCTTTGCCCACCGGCAGTTCGTAGATCCCTGAGAACGTGAACCGGTGGGGACGCTCCGTTGGCGAAACCATTTCCGTGAATTCCTCGTCTTGCGGATTCAGGTAGCGGGTACTCTCGTGCTCGCGTGAAAAGGTGTATGAACCATTAAGCGAAAGCCCCTTTGTGAACCTCTTCACCAATTGCAATTGCAGGGACTGATATTCGCTCGTCCCGTTATACTCGCTCGTCGTAAGGTATCCGAACTGCGGGAACGGAGTCAGCAGACGCTCTCGCAATATACGGGTGCTGTTCCACGTGCCACCGTCCGGGATCAGGCCGCGGAACGGATTGGTATTCGTCGGGAGATTGAGGTTAAGGAACGTGTTAACGTTCGTGATCGCCGTCGTTATCGTCGCGGCATCAGTCACACCGGAAAGGTTGTTGAGATATTCACGCGGTACCGGGTTGATATCGCGAAGTACGAGAAGGTCCCTTCCTCTCGAATAAATGTACGACGCCTCGAACCCAACACCGCCCCATAGCTCTCTCTGAAAGCCGAGTACGAATCGTGTGTAGTTCGCATTTTGCCTGTCATTCGACGGAATGTAGGTCGTTGGCCCTTGAGCATTCGTGCCGGTCACGTCGCGGCCGGTAAACGTGAGAAGCCCCTGCGCCGAACCCGGCGACGGAAGTATACCGCTCGGGAATGGATTAAGCAGCGTCGTCAGCGGAGCGATACCGTTAGACGACTGCGTCAAATTCGTTGGCGACGAGAAGCCGGGTTGGAACACAACGTTCTGAGTAACCAACTGGAAAGGTGAGGTAAAGATACCGAACCCTCCTCTCAGCACGGTCTTATCGTTGATCGCCCACGACACACCGATTCGCGGCTGCCAATTGTTGGTATCAGCCTTTTGATTGCGAGCATCAGGATCGCTGGCAAAGATAAGTCCGCCGCGAAGGTTCTGAAATGCCGTCGACGGCACGCCTGCCGGCGTGTTCGAATTGTAGTTAGCAAGAACCTGTGCGGCGATCGGGCTAGCGACATCAGGATCAAAGCCCACGATCATTCGGCCTTCCTTCTCTTTGTAACCAGTCTCGATATCATAGCGGAGCCCGAGATTTAACGTTACACTCGTCGAGATCCGGAAATCGTCATGAACGAAGAATCCGTGATACATCGATGAAACATCATACTCAGTCGGGTTGTCGATAGATCCGGATGCCGGAATACCTAACAGAAACGCGGCGATATCGCGTCCCGCACGATTCTGCTCAGTTGTTCCCGAGTTCGAAGCCTGCATCGTGAACGCGCCGTTGAATGCATACTGCCCCGCCGCATTTCCACCCGTAGTGAATCGCTCATTCATCGTCCTGAAGTCGTAACCGTACTTCAGCGTGTGATTTCCCAAAACTTGGGTCAGCGTGGGCTGCAGCGTGAATACTCTGAACGGGCGTTCGCGGCCGTCGCTATAGTCAGCACGCAGAGAACCCACCGTCAGATAATTCTGGAAATTGAAACGCGGAAAGATATTGCCCTGCCGATCCGACGGAGTTCCCGTGAATCCGAGTTCTCCTGCCGTCGGCTGGCCATCCTGAAATCGGCGAAGCTTGAACTGGGCAAGACTCCCGCGAAGGTCAAAAACAATGGTATCCGAAAGCGTGGACGTAAAGTTAGCGTTCGCTCCCATGTTGCGACGATTCTCGAATCCCTGGAAAATCGACCCCTCTTCCATCGTCAGATTATATCTGTCTTCGGTATTGCGGCTGTGATACCAGTTGCCTGAGATCTTGTTCTTTGAATTAAAGTTATGGTCGATCTTCGCAGTGTACGATCGATATGGCCGCTGCAAATTTTGATCGGTGATGTAATTATTGGTCGCACCCGGCAGGTTCGGCTCAGGGAAAAACTGCAGAAATGCCAAGGCCGGAGCATAGATGCGGTTCGAGGGGATCAAGTTACCCTGAAACGGCGTCCGACAGACCACGCCGGTCGCGCATCCATTCGAACCGTTCCCATTGAATGCCGTGTTCGGGTCGTATATCGGATAGGAAAGTTCCGAAAAATTCCCCTGACGCATCAGCATCGTAGGAACAGAATATGTCGTAGGTTGAGCGACATTGTCGTTCTGTCGTTCATAAGCGAACAGGAAGAATGTGCGGTCCTTAAAGATCGGCCCGTTGACCGTCACGCCGTACCGATTGTACTTTCGTGCCGGCCGCTCGCGACCGGTTCGATTGTTAAAGAAATTATTTGCCGTCCGGCTCTTGTCGCGGTCATATACATAGGCCGCGCCATGAAACTTATTGGTCCCGCTCTTCAACGCGACATTAACAGTTGAGCCAGCAGTGAATCCACTCTGCGCATCGAATGCGTTGGTCTGCACCTTGAACTGCGACGTCGCCTCCGATGGCGGCGTGAACGCAACCTGCCCGTCGTACGCCAGGTTGGGTGATCCGTCCAAGTTGATCAGATTTCCGCCCACGCCGTTCGTCCGGAATCCGGCGAGGTTTCCGTTCGCTGTCGGACCCTGGAAGTTAGGATCGCCCGTGTAAACGATCCCGGGAGCCTGTGTCGCGAGCGTATATGGAGCACCTTCCGCGAGGGGAAGTTCTTCAATCTGTCGCTGGCTGATCGAGGTCCCGATCGTCACCGATCCGCGGTCGAGGAGTTCCGTATCCGCAACGATATTCACTTCAGCCGACGTCCCGATCTCAAGGTTGAAGTCGATCGTTAACCGATCATCGACATTTACTTGCACTGTTTCGCGTGAAGAAGTCTTAAACCCACTTCCTGTTGCCGAAACATTGTAAGTTCCCGGAGTCAGGAAAGGCACCGAATACGAACCGCTTTCGTTCGTCGTCAGCGTCGCGGCGATATTCGTCCCGGTATTTCTAATGGTTACGGTCGCTCCGGCGACAGCGGCGCCGTTCGGGTCGGACACCGTTCCGGTGATAGTTCCGCGAAACTCCTGGGCGTATGACGAGACGGTTCCGGCTATAAGCGCAACCGCCAGAATTAGGGATGCTCGTCGAAATATGGTCAACATCTTCATCGCGTGCTCCTGCATAGATTAGAAACTTTTGAATTGGCTTGAAAAACTGAGAGCGATAATAATTGGTTTTACCAATCAATGCAAGTAGAAATTTAACTTTCTTTCCGAATTTCTCAATTTCGGTGCCGCAGTCTCCATTTTACAGAGTATCTATGCCATATTTCGGTATCGGGGCCCCATCGCCGATCGCGAAATCTGCCTTACCACTTTTACCTACTTACACTCATCGGTATTACCACTGCGCGAGAATCAGCGCATCCCATCCCATGTTTCGAGCCGCGTGATACTCTCATATTATCTTTTATGGAACCGCTCGCCAGCCGCATTCGACCGCTGTCACTCGATGAGTACGTCGGACAGGAACATCTCGTCGGCGAGAGCAAGCCGTTTCGAGTCGCGATCGAGCAGGGCCACATCTTCTCGTTCGTACTGTGGGGCCCGCCGGGAACCGGAAAAACGACGCTCGCCCGCATCTACGCGAACGCCATCAACGCCGCATTCTACGAGCTCTCAGCCGTTTCAGCCGGCAAAGAAGATATTCGCCGGATCATCAAGGAACGCTCGATCCTGGATCAGCCTAAGATCCTCTTTCTCGACGAGATCCATCGCTTCAATAAGGCTCAGCAGGATTTTCTTCTTCCATTCGTCGAGAGCGGCGAACTGATATTGATCGGCGCAACCACTGAGAATCCAAGCTTCGAGGTCATCCCGGCACTCCTCTCGCGACTGCGTGTGTTCGTTCTCGAAGAATTCAACGACGAGCAGATGGCCGCGATCATCGATCGCACCGGGCACGAACTCACTCCCGAGGCTAAGGACTGGCTGATCCAGATGGCGAATGGCGATGCTAGACAAGCGATCACGATGATCGAAAACACGGTCCGCCTTTACGACAACGTCGAGCTTGAGAGCCTCAAAGAAACGCTTCAGTCGAAGTTCCTTCGCTACGACAAGAAAGGCGAAGAGCATTACAACGTCATCAGCGCGTTCATCAAATCAATGCGTGCGTCGAAGCCGAACGCCGCCATCTACTATCTCGCCCGCATGGTCGACGGAGGTGAAGATCCGAAGTTCATCGCACGCCGGATGGTCATATTTGCCTCAGAAGATATTGGACTCGCACAACCGACCGCGCTCGTGGTTGCGAACGAGGTATTCCGCGCAGTCGAAACGATAGGCTATCCCGAATGCGTTCTCAACCTCGCGCACGGAGTCGCATATCTAGCCAATGCACCAAAGGACCGCTCCGTTACCGACGCGATCGGTTCAGCCATGGAAGACGCAAAAAAGCACGGTAATCTTCCGGTACCGATGGCGATCCGGAATGCACCGACTAAACTAATGAAAGAACTCGGCTACGGCAAAAAGACCGAAGGCCAATCGGAAGACCTCATGCCCTCTAAGCTAGCCGGTAAGAAGTATTTCGATTGAGTATTCGTTAACGAAACGCCGTAACCAGTAACATTTAGGAAGGCGGGCTTCTCCCCGCTCTGTGTAGTCCAAAATATGAAAGAGTTGATCGGCCTAGTATGTCTAGTTGTAGCACTTCTAGTTAACGTCAGTTCGCAAACCGATAAAGACATCGTCTCGACCCGAGAAATGGATCGGATCAATTGGATGGAGTTCAAAGAAGTCGTTCCGTCAAAGATCAAGACCGTCATTCTGCCAACAGGAACGCTCGAGCCGCACGGAGTCGTAAACAACGGCGCGGACAACACCGCCCCGACTGCCATTGCGAAGACCATTGCGCGGCGCACGAACGCTCTGATCGCACCGACACTTCCTTACGGTATCACCGGTTCGATGGAAGCATATCCCGGCGCGTTTCAGATATCCGAAGCCGCTTACCGACCTTTCGTCAAGCAGATCCTCGAAGGCCTCGCGAAGAACGGTTTTCGCAACATCATCATTATGAACGGCCATGGTGGAGGACAAACGGCCGTGCTGCAAGCCGTAGCGGCGGAAGTTGCCGTCGAGAAGAATGTGCGAACATTAGTCATCAACTGGTGGTCCTTTGCTTCCGATGAGACCAAGGAAGTATTCGGCGAAGACGGTGGCCACGCGGGGTTGAACGAGACCGCGTTCATTCAAGCGATCGACCCCACTCTGGTTCATAAAGAACGTTACAACGACGATCTCGCGACCGCGTATCCACCTGCGGGAACGTGGTCGGCTGTTCCATTCCCTTCCTCGATCGGCCTTTACCAAAAGGGCCAGGGCTATCCGAAATTCGATCAGGCAAAGGCGGACCTCTACTACAAGAAAGTGAACGATAAAGTCGCGTCCCTTATAACCGACACCATCAGAAAGTGGGATTTGGCAGGACTCTGATGCCCTTTCTATAGTTTTACAGATCTATTCTTGCCTTTTTCCGGCTAATGACTACAATCGTATTTTGGTCATATGAAAGACGCAACTGCACCCATTTCAACCCGCGACGCCATTCTCGACGCCACCGATCGAATGCTCGCCCGCTACGGCTACAAGAAGATGACGATTGACGATCTCGCCAAAGAGGTCGGGATCGGGAAAGGCAGCGTATACCTACATTTCGAAAGTAAGCAGGAGATCGCGCTTTCACATATCGACCGCATCGTCGAACGCCTGAAGACTTCGCTCCATGCGACCGCTCGATCCAAAGTCACGCCCGAAAAGAAGCTTCGCAAGATGCTGATCGACCGCGTAATGATGAGATTCGACAGCGTTCAGCATTATACCCAGAGCCTCAACGAACTACTCGCACAGGTCCGCCCTCAGCTCCTCGAGCGTCGCAAACGCTATTTCGAGGAAGAAGCACGGATGTTCGCATCAGTGCTCACGGAAGGGAAAGCTGCCGGTGTGTTCAAGCTAAAAGATCCGATGGAAACTGGCCGCGCTCTTATCGACGCGACTAACGCTCTGCTTCCCTACAGCCTGAGCGCCTGGGAACTCGGCGAACGAGCAGAAATTGAGAAGAAAACCAACAACGTTGCGGAATTATTACTAAATGGACTATTGAAACGGTGACCGCCGTTCAGAGTTCAAGGTTGGATTGTCTTTGTTGCTGAGAGTCCCTATGTGCAGCGGATACAAGCTGAAGCTTGAACTCTGAACATCTACCGCTTCCAATAATTCTTGATCTTTAGATCCAGCATAGGAAACGCACAGTATTCGACGTTCCGGCCAGATTCGCGGAGCTTCTTTACCATCGGGATCGCGGCGTCGGCGTTGCGTGTGTGGACAATGATCGTGGCGGCGCGCTGCAGGTCGCCGCGTTCGTTCAGCCATTCTGCGATCGCGTAGCCGGTGTTGGCGTAGTCGTCGTGATCGTTCGTTTCGTAATGCCGCGGCAGCAGGTCGTGGTCTAGAAATATCGCGTCGAAAGCCACAGCTTCAAGGAATTTCTTTGCCTCCTCGACCGTTTCGGTGACCGTCAACACGTCGCCCTCAAACCTCTTCTCGAACCACCGGTGCCGTCGCTCGTCGTCGTCCAGCAAAAACACGCTTATCGGCGTCCTTTCGGCAGAGACATCGGACAAACCAAATCTGATCAGAAGATTACGAAAGAAACTCATTGAAAAGAAAATTGCGGTGACAACCTACTAATATACCACGAAGCCGGGAGGGTAAGCGTCCCGCTTGCCACGCTCGACTTGAAGTCGTGCGATGATATACTCTCAATTTCCTGTAACAATGCCTTCGAACATCTCAAAAGCCTCAAAGTTCCGCGTGGTGCCGAACCTTCCCGAAAAGGAATCCCTTTTTCGCGACCAGGACGGTGAGATCTGCGATATTTGTTACGGAACCGGCGTCGAAACGGTTGCCGGAAAAGGTGCACGAACCTGTCATTGCCGGCAACGGGATTCCCACTCGGGCTTCCTCGACCGGGCCAAACTTCCGCGTCGATACGCCGATTGCCATTTCCACAATTACAAGCCCCAGAATCCTTCGCAGGTCGCAGCCTTCAGCAAAGCGTCCACGCTTACGATGGAGTATCCCGCGATCGATCAGGGCCTGCTCCTGATGGGAACCGTCGGCGTCGGCAAGACGCATCTCGCGGTTTCTATACTCAAAGGACTCACCGAACGCGGCTTCACGTGCCTCTTCTACGAATTCGGAACGCTGCTCAAAGAGATACAGGATTCCTACAATCCGGCCACGAAAACATCCGAACTCGGCGTTCTCGCGCCCGTACTCAACACCGAGATACTCGTCCTCGACGAACTCGGAGCGTCAAAACCGACCGACTGGGTCCGCGACACGATGGCACACATCATCAACTCGCGTTACAACGACCAGAAACTTACGATCTTTACCACGAATTATCTCGACGAAAGAAAGCGCGAAAAAGAAGAAACCCTCGAAGACCGCATCGGCGTCCGCCTCCGCTCACGACTCTACGAAATGTGCCGCACCGTCGAATTATCCGGGCAAGATTTTCGTCGAAGCAAAGGCCAGAACCGGGAGCGACCGGGTTCCGTTTAAGTTGCCACTAGCTTCAGCTAGTGGACAGCCATCCTGGTTCTTCGGGCTTTAGCCCAAATATTCGGCTAAAGCCCGACTACTCTCCTCGCTCACCACTAGCTGAAGCTAGTGGCAATTGAGGTTTTCTTCTCGGAACTAACCGATAGACCAACAACCCCGCCAGCACGAGCCCAAACAAAGCCGGATAAAAAATATCGGACTTCACTATCATCCAAAAATGGATCACGCCGAGGATCGCCGCGACGTACGTCAGCTTGTGCAGCCGGGCCCATTTCTTCCCTCCAAGCCGCTTTACCCAGCCGTTCGTCGACGTCACCGCCAGGGGTATCAGCATCAACAACGCCGCCATCCCGATCGCAATGAACGGCCGCTGAGCGACGTCGGCGACGATCGCCGGGATACTAAGACTTCGGTCGAAAACTGAATAGGTCGTAAGATGCAAAAAGCCGTAGAAGAAAGCGAACAGCCCTAACATCCGCCGAAACTTGATCAGCGCATTCCACCCGAACATCTTCCGCAGAGGCGTGATCGAAAGTGTAATGATCAAAAAGCTCAGCGTCAGCACACCGGTCGTCCGCAAGAAAAACTCGATCGGATTAGCCCCCAACTGCCCCCGCCAGCCGTCATAGCCCAGCAGCCCCAGCGGAATCAGAGCATTCACCCCGACCAATATTTTATAGAATCGAACGTCGTTCATATTACGACTGGAGCCTTGTGCGCGTCTCGTATACCAAGGACGAGAGGATGCTTACCGCTCCAGTCAAAAATACTTCTTCAGATCCATCCCCGCGTACATCCCCGCGACCTCTTCGGCGTATCCGTTAAACAAGACCGTCGGCTGCATTCGCGAATCTCTCAGTCGCCGTTCCTGAGCCTGCGACCAGCGCGGATGCGTAACGTCCGGATTCACATTCGAATAGAACCCGTACTCGTCTGAAGCCGCGAGGTTCCAAGTCGTCGGCGGTTCGATATCGGTGAGCGAGATCTTCACCACGGACTTGATGCTCTTGAACCCATACTTCCACGGCACAACCAGCCGGATCGGAGCACCGTTCTGATTCGGCATCAGCTTTCCGTACAACCCCGTCGCCATCATCGTCAGCGGATGCATCGCCTCGTCGATCCGCAGCCCTTCCAGGTAAGGAAGATCGATTCCCGCCGCGAACGAGGACTGCATCCCGTTCGGCCCCGGCGGCAGCTTCGCATCGGCATGACTGGTCCGCCCGTTGTAGTACGTTTGAA
>JAQSDP010000457.1 GCA_029945985.1 bacterium
CTTGTCGGTAAGAGCGAAGACACATTTGTATCCGCGAACTGCCGCAACGAGAGCCAAACCGATACCCGTATTGCCACTGGTCGCTTCGACGATCGTCCCGCCCTTTTTCAGAACGCCTTCCTTCTCGGCCCAGTCGATCATTGAGATCCCAATGCGATCCTTGACGGAATAGCCGGGATTCAAATTCTCCATCTTCGCGTAGATCGGAGCCTTGATCTTATGCTGTTTGGTAATGTTGTTAATGCGAACGAGCGGCGTGTTGCCGATAAGTTCAAGAACGTTGTTATAAACTTTCATTTGACCGAGTATCCAAATGTGGGCAGAAATCTTATAGGTTAATAACGTTAAGTTTAGTTTAAATCGGACGAAAGCTGAAACGGATGGGACCTTTCCGCCGTACTTATCAACAAGAATGAAACCAACTTTTTTCAGATTCCTGATCGCCTTTCTGGCGCTGCATCTGGCCTTTGTTGGAGCTCTTGGGCAGGCCGCCGCGACCGCCGCCGAGTTCCCGAAGGTCCGGCAGGACGCCTTCGACAAGGTTTGGAACACGATCAACGAAAAGCACTACGACCCGGACTTTGGGGGAGTCGATTGGATCCACATCCGGGAGCTGTATCTTCCGAAGGCAAAGGCTGCGAAATCGGACGAAGATTTTCACAATATCCTCCGGCAGATGCTCAGCGAACTTAAGCTCTCGCATTTCAACATCTTTCCGCCTCCTCCGGCGATCGGGACAGAGAACGACGCCAACGCGGCAGTCGGCGTCGAGCTGAAGTGGATCGGCGCAGCTCCGGTCGTTTTTCGCGTTGAAGCCGGTTCGCCCGCGGCCGCGGCCGGCGTCAAAACCGGATTTGTGCTCACCAAGGTAAACGGCAAGATGGTGTCTGACACGCTCAAGCCTCTCGAGGAATCGCTGGCAAAGCGCAAATCGAGCGAAATGTTGCGGCGGGTCTATCTGGAACGGAGCGCAGAGGCTATCATCGGCGGTAAGCCGGATACAACAGTCAAGCTCGAATTTCTCGACGGCGAGGACAAACCTGTCGCAGTCGAACTGAATCGGGTCAAATATCAAGGTGAGATGTCGCAGCCGGTCGGGAACTTTCCTAAGCAAAGGGTGGTCTTTGAGTCCCGCCTGCTTCCTGAGAACATCGGCTACATACGTTTCAATATGTGGGTCATCCCGCAGGCGGCGAAGATCCGTGCGGCGATCCGCGAGTATGCGAATGCTGACGGTATGATCATCGACCTTCGGGGAAATCCCGGCGGCGTCGGCGGACTCGCCGGCGGCGTTGCGGGATTGCTGTCCGATAAGCAGATCTCGCTCGGAAGTATGAATTCGAGATCGGGATCGATGTCGTTGCTGGGTTATCCGCAGCCGAGTCCGTATTTGGGAAAGATCGTTGTGCTGACCGATCACGGCTCAGGCTCGACGAGCGAAATGTTCGCTGTGGGTATTCAGGAGAATGGGCGCGGAAAGGTGATCGGCGAAACATCGGCAGGGGCGATACTCCTATCAGTGTTTGATCCGCTGCCTACTGGATATGTGTTCCAGTATGCGATATCCGATTACAAGTCCCCGAAGAATATCCTCATCGAGGGGCGAGGCGTGAAGCCGGACCGGGAAGTTGCTTTAACCAGGGAATCTTTACTAGTCGGTCGAGACGTGCAACTCGACGCAGCTATTGCCGAAATAAGAAAGAACTAGACAAAAAACATATATGAAAAGAACTCTTGGCTCAGTGTTCGTCATCACTCTGCTCGTTGCAGCAGCTTTTGCTCAAAAGCCGGACTCTTCCGCAACGCCGGTCGCGAAGCCTGTCTCGAACCCGGTGAACCTTCCGGCGGCGAAGGAAGTAGTTGATAAGTATGTGAAAGCGATCGGTGGCCGCGATGCTCTGTTGAAGTACAAATCGCGTTATCAAACCGGTACGATCGAACTTTCGCCGATGGGCGTTAAAGGAACGCTCGAATCGTTTTCGCGATCGGACAATCGCTCCCTGACCAAGGTTTCGCTTGGTGGGATAGGCGACATTCTTGACGGATACGACGGCACGTCCGCGTGGACTTCAAACCCGGTGCAAGGTAACCGCGTAAAAGAAGGTAAGGAGTTGGAACAGTCGAAGCGGCAAAGCACGTTTGGACGAGAGGCCAACATCGAAAAGATCTACACTTCCTTGACCGTGAAGAACGTAGAGAAAGTGGGTGATCGCGATGCGTACGTCGTCGTGGCGTCAACTGCCGGATTGCCTGACGACATCCTCTACTTTGATACGGAGACGGGATTGATGTTGAGGAGCGATAGCATAGTGCTCGCTCCGGAAGGACAGCAGGCGACGACAACATTCTACGAAGATTATCGCGATGTAGGCGGCATCAAGTCCGCGTTCAGGGTTCGTGCAAAGACCCCGGCGTTCGAAATAACCACCGTCGTTACCGACATCAAGTACGACGTTGCGATCGAAGATTCAAAGTTTGTTCAGCCGAAATAGGTTTGGCAAGAAAGGCAGACGCGATCAGGCATTCTCGGGGGATGCCTGTTCTTCTTTCTTCATCAGCCTTGCCACCTGGAAGACATAGTGGACGCCGGAAACGACGACCAAGAGGACGATGATAAAGTAGGTGGTCGGAAGAAAGATCGAATAGCCCGTTACAGCCGCAAGCATCACAAGACTAATGCCGACCACCTGGACAAGGGTACTCACCTTTCCCCAAAACGACGGCTTGAATCCCCGAAATCCGGTAATAACATTGATGGCGGCGGCGATCGTGATGATCAAAACATCTCGGCCGATGACTGACGCCGTTACCCAGAAGGGGATCGGTAGGTGTCGCGTCGGCGGGAGCACGTTGGGGATCGTAAGGATGATGAACGCCACAGTCATCAGTAACTTGTCAGCGATCGGATCGATGATCGTCCCAAGTTCCGATTCTTGCTTGAACTTACGCGCGAGAAATCCGTCGATTCCATCCGAGATCCCCGCGATCAGAAACACCGCCAGCGCCCACTTGCTGTAGCCGTAGTAAACCAGGCTCACGAAAACCGGGATCAATCCCATTCGCACGAACGTGATTATGTTGGGGATCGTTAATATGGTGCTCATGTCGCGGAACGTAACTCGAGCACACTGATTTCCGGCGGACATTGGAAGCGGATGGGCAGCACGACGGTGCCGATCCCGCGGGTGATGTAGATCTGCGAATCTTTCAGTTTATGCAGACCAGCCGTTCGGCGGCGGCGGATGAGGCGCTGATCATTGTCTCGCACGCGAACTTGGCCGCCGTGGGTATGACCGCTGAGCGTAAGATCGATCCCGGCTCGAGCGGCTCGCCTAAAGATGATCGGGTTATGGGCGAGCAGGAGCTTGAACTCGTCGGGGAACGAGCCTTTCAGTGCCAATGGGAGATCCGTCTTCCCGACCATGTGGTCGTCGACACCACCTAACCAAAACGAAGCCTCATTGGATTCGATCCGCGTTCCTTCGTTGGTCAGAACCCGAATTCCGGCATTCTCAAGATGCCTTGTTACGAGTTCTGCATCAGTCCAGTGATCGTGATTGCCGAGGCACGCGAAAACGCCCAGTCGGCCGCGCAGTTCGCCAAGGACTTTTGCGGCGGGGGCAATATACTTCGCCTCGTGAGATACATAATCGCCGGTCAGCACGACGAGATCAGGGTTAAGCTGGCTCGCGATCCTAACTGCTCGGGCGATGTGTTCGAGTCCCGTGAACGGGCTGTGGTGGATGTCTGAGAGATGAAGGATGCGAAACTGGTCGAGCTTCTTTGGCAACCGCGACAGGGAAATTTCTACGCGCTCGATCGATAGGGTATTCGCCTCATCTATCGCGTATTTCGCTACCCTGGCGAGACCGCTCAGCGGACGGTCTCTCTCTACGAGAGCGTTGATCCGATCCGCAATTCGAGCTCGTTGATTCCGCAGTGTCCGCATAATTCAAATTATACGTGAGATAACGGCGCAAGCCTACTCGGAACTCGGAACTGAACCGTCGCAAACGGGACGAAACGGCCCGCCGAACAGGTTCGGATCGCGAGTTGTCAGTGCCCGAATAATTTCGCGAATTTTAGTTTTCCGACTTGAAGGACGAGGGAATCACCGGCTTTAAGTGCAGTTTCCATGGCTGCCGATGTCGCTTTCTCCCCATTGATCTTCACCCCGCCCTGTTCGATAAGACGCCTTGCTTCGCCTTTCGATTCGACCAAACCGGACGCGACGAGCAGATCAGCCAGCCGATAGGTTTGAGCCGCGACCGCCACTTCTTTGATCTCGTCCGGGATTTCTTTCTTCACGAACCGGCGGTTGAATTCGTCCTCGGCGGCAACGGCGTCAGCTTCGGAATGGAAATCTTTGATGATCAGTTTCGCAAGATTAACTTTCGTGTCCCGTGGATTCTTTCCGACTTCGATCTCGGATCTCAAATTTGAAATTTCAGATGGGGTCAGATCGGTGACGAGGTCGTAGTAGCGCCACATCAACTCGTCACTGATCGACATCACTTTGCCGAACATATCGTTCGGCGATTCGTCGATGCCGATGTAATTGTTCAGCGATTTCGACATCTTGTTGACGCCGTCGAGGCCTTCGAGCAGCGGTGTGGTGATGACAACTTGCGGTTCCTGATCAAACTCACGCTGGAGGTTGCGGCCCATTAGTAAGTTGAATTTCTGGTCCGTACCGCCGAGTTCGATATCGGCATCGAGCGCGACCGAGTCGTAGCCCTGCACCAGCGGGTAGAGAAGTTCGTGGAGCGAGATCGGTTTCTCTTCGTTCAGGCGTTTGGTGAAATCGTCGCGTTCGAGAATCTGTTTGACCGTCGTTTTCGCACACAGCTTGATGAAATCGACGGCCGTGAATTTGTCCATCCACTCGCCGTTGAATCGAAGCTCGGTCTTCTCCGGATCGAGCAGCTTGAACATCTGCCGCTTATAGGTTTCGGCGTTCGCGTTCACCTCTTCGCGTGACAGCGGTGGGCGAGTGACGTTCTTCCCCGACGGGTCGCCGATCATCCCCGTAAAATCACCGATAAGGAAGATCACAGTATGCCCGAGATCCTGAAACGCTTTCAGTTTCCGGATCACGACCGTGTGCCCGACGTGAATGTCCGGCGCGGTCGGATCAAGCCCAAGTTTCACCCGAAGCGGCTTGCCCGTCTTCGCCGACCGCTCAAGCTTCGATTTAAGATCCCCTTCGCGGATCACATCTACCGTTCCTTTCTTCAGGAACACTATTTGTTCGTCAATGGTCATACCGAAAAGCGTGATTATAGCTTACGGTACATAATGTACGCATTCGTAAGGCCGTCCCGCGAATGGCGGATCGCGTCGGGTATCTCGCCGATGATCTCGAACCCGACACTTTTCCAGAGTTTTACGGCGACTGCGTTGGACTTTACAACGAAGTTGAACTGGATCGAGTGATAGCCGATGCGACGCCCTTCTTCGATCGAATGCTCGGCCATTAACTTTCCGATACCGCGACCCTTCGCACCCGGCGAGACCATGTAGCCGCCATTGCCGACGTGATCGCCGAGCCCCGGCTGGTTCGCTTTGAGCCAATAGGTGCCGAGAATAACACCGTCGGCATCAGCCACATACACGTATTTCTCCGGCGAGAACCAAAATGCGAGCATCTCCGCCATCGGGGTATCGGGAGCGAAAGTGTAAGTATCGCCGCCGGCGATCACGGCTTTGATGATCTGCCAAACGGCAGGTTTGTCGCCGTCGGTTGCTTTTCGGACCTGTGTCATCGGTTCGGAATAGGTAATTACCTCTATTTCAAGTACTTCTCAAACCAATCCAGATTCGACTGCATTGCGGCGATCTGCATTTTGGGTTCGTTCGGGCCGTGGGGCTGACGTGGGAGGATGAGCATTCGCGTCGGCACGTTTTGCCGTTTGAGAGCCATGTAGAGTTGATACCCCTGTTCGATCGGGACGCGGATGTCGGCCTCGCCATGCTGCACGAGAGTAGGCGTTGAGACGCCTTTAATATTGAACATCGCAGAGTGCTTCACGTAAGTTTCCGGATCGTTCCACTGGTCGCCTCCAAAATAATCAGGTACGAAAGAGGGAATGTCGGCAGTTCCGTTAAAGCTCATTAGATTGGTCACCGGAGCACCTGCCGACGCGGCCTTGAACCGCTTCGTTTTGGTGATTATCATCGACGTCATATAGCCGCCATAGCTCCAGCCCATCACGCCGAGACGGTTCGCGTCGGCCACACCCATCCCGATCACGTGGTCGACGCCGGTCATCAGATCTTCATAATCCATCCCGCCCCAATCCTTGATATTCGCCCGGCGAAATTCGGTCCCGTAACCGCTCGATCCGCGCGGATTAGGCCGAAGGATCGCGTAGCCTTTTGACGCAAATGTCGCGAGCGGATAAACGCCGCGGCCGCCGATGTAAGACTGTTGAAAAACTCCCGCCGGCCCGCCGTGAATGTTCAGGATCAATGGAACTTTCGTTCCCGCCGTGTAGCCGTTCGGATACGTCAGCAATCCTTCGATCTCGCGCCCGTCCTTGCTCTTCCATTTGACGACCTCGGTCTTGCCAACCTGTATTTTTTTGTGATCGGCGTTGCCACTTGAGATCTGTGTCGCCTTCGGTGTGCCGCTTCGGATGACGTAGACCTCTGGCGGAGAGTCGGTATGCTGACTGACGAACGCGAACATCTGACCGTCATCGGTCATGTCGGTCGCCGTAAGGACACCGTCTTCATAATGCATTTCAGTGATCTTGCCCGCGGCGACATCGATGGTGTACATTGCGGTTCCGGTGCCCTTCGCCTCCGAGAACATCATTTTCGAGCTGTCCGCCGACCAGCCGATCACGCTCGGCGCAGCGTCATAGGAAACGGGCATCGACTGCGGAGTTCCGCCGCCCGAGGTCGGATGCAGGACGATTCGATCGCTCTGAGCCCACCGCGGCGGGCCGTCGCTGGTCGAGATTGCGAGCCACTTACCGTCGGGCGAATAGTTCGGTCCGCCTTCCGATGCATCTGTTGCGGCAACGGGAGTGATCTTGCCGGTTGCAACCTCTACGGCAGAAACGTCTGACGTCGGCCAGTCGTTCACTGATGGCGATGAGACGTGAGCAAATGCGATCCGCGATCCATCGCGCGACCAGTCGAACGCGGTAACGTTGCGGTTCACGTCCGTGAGTTTCTTTGGCTCCCGTTTGCCGGCGGCATCCTTTGCAATGGGCACAACGTAGAGCCGTGCGAGTTTGTAGTTCTCTTCATACCAGCGAAAATCGTTCCGCCCTTTGTCGTTGGCCTCTTCCTCTGCCGATTTCGCATCGGCACTCGTAAACGCGAACCACTTGCCGTCAGGCGACCATTCGAAGTTTGCGACCGATCCCTTTCCATCAGTGATCTGCTCGGCCTCGCCGCCCGAAAGCCGCAGCACGAATATCTGATTGCGGTTGTCCTTGCGGTTCGAGGTGAAGGCGATCGCTGAGCCGTCGGGTGAGAACTTCGGATTGGTCGAAGATTTATCGCCAAACGTGAGTTGATAATTCTCGCGTCCATCGGCGGTCGCCATCCAGACCTGCGTGTTGTATTCGCTCTTGTCCGCGGCCATCACGGTTTCGTTTATTGTGTAGACGACCCGCTTGCCGTCCGGCGAGACATTGGGCGAGCCGACGGCTTTCAACTTCGCCTGAAGTTCGGGAGTCCAGGTCTGGGCGGAAACGCCGAGAGAGAAAAGAGAAACGAGCAGGAACAGAACACGGATAGAGGGCATACGGGTAAACTCCTTCGCTGAAATGTAACGCGGAAAGCGAGGCTATTTTGTAACAGTTCCGAGATTTTGACAAAAACCCGGTAAAGAATTGGCAAGATTTTGTGATTTCTACGCAATACGTATCAGGGCGCTCTCATCGTGTCTTCCGCCACGGCCCCCAAAATCTATAAAATGGACTACCGGTACCAGTCAATCCCCCATAACTGCAGCATTCTCGAGATCGCTCGGCTAAAGCCGATGTATGGCCAGTATCTTGAGTTTTATGGCTTTGGCGAGGTGCCGTTCGAAGATCTGCAGTTTCGCGCGGGCGACTCCGATTTTCTTGCGTATGTCGAAGAAGCGAAACGGACGCGTGAAAAGTATCCGGGACTTGAGATCCGCAAGATCGAGCTGAATGCCGAGCGTGACGACCTTAGAATGGCAATGGCTGATTCGGGCAGCGGCCAGCTTTTGAAAGCGGTCGACGGCGGCGACATCCTTGGTGTGAGCATCTGTTCGACCGCGGGTGAACCGATCCGATTGCTGCCGCCTTATTTAGTCAAGCTCATCGTTCAGGAATTTGACAGCGGTCAGTTTCTCGTCTCGACCGACCTCGCCGAAACGTTTGGAAAGCTCGCCGATTTCTATCGGTTCGCGGCAGCTTTCGACGAAGGCGTGATCACGATCAAGCTGTAACGACGCGTCTCAATGTGAACTTCCATACCATCCGTTCCCGAGTCTCGTCTCTAACATAATCGCCCGCGACAACGTGCCACTCACCCAAGAACTCCCATCGGTTCACGCCAAGTTTGTTGTAAAGCGGCACCGCGTGTCCGGTCTTGATCGCGTCGAGCAGAGCCCGATTCGCCGCGTCCAGTTTCTGATCTCCTCGCCGCCCCGAGCCCGTGTAGTGGATCACGTCGGTTGAATCTCCGTGGAAATCCGGGTAACAAGGATTGATCCGCCCGAAGTCGGTCAACAGCGAAACCAGCCGCCCATGGCTTTGATAGATGCCATTGCGGGAACGATGAGTCTCGGAGACCTGCTGCCACGTTAGTAAGAGATGATTCACGGATTGCTTAACTGCGGCATATGCCAGATTCCGAGAAGATTTTAAACGCTGAGGCCGCTGAGATCGCCGAGGTATTTAGAAACTCTGCGTTCTCAGCGATCTCCGCATTAAAATCCTTCTCGCGTGTTTCGCGGGGCAAATTTCATCCTCACTGGCTGATCGCATTAAAGAGCAGCGGGAGGGTCGCAAGCGACTGCCCACGATATTGCGGTCGGAAGCCGAAGAGGACGATCTTACCTTTCCCGACGGTGAACTCGACCAAAGCGGCTTTGCCCGCGAGCTTTTCGGCCCCGAGCGCCCATCCCGATAGAAGTATTTGCTTCGGGTCTTTCGGATAGCTCGCGATGATGCGGAAGTTACGAGTCAGCCCGGCTGTGTCAGTAGCCCGCGCGTTAGCAAGGGCGCCCGATGTGCTGGGGGCGCCCACCCACCCCGTCGGGCGACCGACACCAGCAGCGAGGGGGTCGGTCTGGATCTCGAACACCGGCGAGTTCTCAAACCACGCTATTGACTGCTGCGGCATTCCTTTGGCGATCGGGTGCGAGAGGTCGAGTTCGGTTCGGAGGATCGAGCCGGGGATGTAGAAGTCTTTTCGATTGAGGCCCTTTGTGATGTTCTTTACCGGCAAATTGAATTGCTCGATGGCGAAGTTCGACGATTCGTTCAGAAACACAAGCGTCCCGCCCACCTCGACAAACTTCTTCAGATTCTCAACGCCCTCTTTCCCAACGCCGCCCGTGTACTCATCTGGCATGGAGCCCTTGCGGTGGCCGTTCAGGATCTGCGCGGCGGATTGGTCTGGGAAAACTATCGAATCGAGAGCACTCACATCAGCGATGAGCGGATCTTGGAGATCTCGATTTGTGAGGCGTTTGTGCTGTCGTTTGTCTTGCTCAAGCACCCACCGAGTCCACCCCTCATCCATTGAGGCGTTAAATGACCCATAGAGACCAATCACCGTTGCATATCCGGCGGTGCTCAAGCCATTTCCCTCACGCACATCGACCCATTGAGCGTTCACGGGTCCGGAGAGTGTTTCTACCTTAATTCCGAACAAGAGTGGAAGAGTATGTGCGGTTACATCGTACGGCGCTATGGGATGGTTCTCTTTATCCAAGAGGTTGGGATAAGACTGCGTTTCCAGAAGAGCTTTGGCAAAACCAGAATATGGTTGATCTAGCTTGACCAGAAAAGCGCGCCCTTCGCGAACCTTGGCCCCTGAAGAAATCCGATTTCCGAACTCAACCTTTACACCACCGCGTTCAAGAATTTCCTTTAGCTTATATGCGTTCTTTCCGTCACGAAGGTTTGCGTCGATGACCAATGCCGAAGCCTCCCCTGACTTCTTCGGCCTTACCGCCTCTTTCCCGATCTCATAAAACCTCGACAGCCATTTCTCGCGGTTGTCGGCGGCGTGGTCTAACAAGCTGAATGCGGTAGCGTGCATGTAATCGGTGATGTTGCGGAGTTTCCATTCGCCGCCTTTCCAGACGGGGCCGAAGTTTGGGGATTCTTTTTTGGCGTCGAGGCCGCCGGAGGCTCCGCGGAGGTCTTCGAACTTGACTGTGATCGGAGTTGCGAGTTTTGCGGACGCGGTTTCGGAGAGAATTCGCACTCCGCCGTGGTAATGCGAATAGGCTCGTGCGGGCGTCCAGGCGTCGTAGGTCGTGTTGGTTGTGATGCCCTGCAGGCCTTTCTTGCGGAGGTCGCCGGCCATGTAGTTGCCGAGTTCGGTGAAGCCTTCGACGATCTGTTTCGGCACGTTTGGTTCGACCGGAGCCATATACGGCGGCAGGAATTGGCGGGCACCGTTCGGGCCTTGCTGGTGGACGTCGAGCACGATTTGCGGGTGCCAGACGTTGTGGATCTTGTCGACGGTCAACTGCGTCTCGACCTGCGTAAACGCGTACCAATCGCGGTTGTTATCGTGCCCGACGTATTTATGATAAAGCTCCGGCGGGTTCGTTCCTTCGTACGGCGTGCCGAGCGTCTTGTCGTACCAGTTTTTGACGATATCGACACCGTCCGGATTCAAACTCGGCACCAGCAGGATGATCGTATTATCGAGAATATTTTTGATCCGAGCGTCGCTGCTCGAAGCAAGTTCGTGGGCGATGAGCATCGAAGAAAGCGTCGATCCCACCTCGGTCGAATGGATGCCGAACGTGATGAGGACGATCGTTTTGCCCTGTGCGATATGGGCTTTCGCACGGTCAGCTGGCAGCCCGCGATATTCGCCCAACTTTCGCGGATCGGCGAGTTCGGCGTTGATCGCCTTGTATTTCTCAATGTTCTTCAGATTCTCCGGCGAACTGACCGTCGCATAAACGAACGGAGCACCCATTGTCGTCTTCCCGATCTCTTCAAACACCATCCGGTCACTCGCCGCGTCCAGCTTCTTGAAATAATCAACAACCTGAGCCCAACTCGCCAGCTTCCGGTCATCACCGGGAGTGAAGCCAAGCGTGTCTTTAGGCGCGGGGATTTGAGCTACGACCGCGAAGGCCAGAAAACTAACTAAACCGCAGAGACGCAGAGTCGCAGAGAGGAAGTTCATTTAGAGTTGTGCTCCGGAGAAAGGAATTTTTTGTAAGTGTATCAGAGCATTGCCTTTTTTGGGGATGCGGAGTAAATTGCAAGGCAGAACTCTGTCCATATATTTGCTGCATCCCGGCCCCTCGGGAATGTGAAAGAGCACAACCAGGAGAAACAAAAAGGATGAAGAATCCGTTCCTCGAGAACTTTCGCCCGTACATTCCCGCGAGCGTCACCAACCTGCGCGAGTTAACCATATTTCCATTGATCGTAGGAACGCTGCTCGGAATATTGTTCGGGGCATCGTCTCTGTATCTCGTTCTCAAGACCGGACTTACCGTGTCGGCGTCCATCCCCGTGGCGGTTATCGCAATTACGCTGTTTCGCCTTCTTTCCAAGGCGGGATTTCGAGATGCGACCATCCTCGAATCGAACGTGATGCAGACGACCGGTTCGGCCGGCGAGTCTATTGCATTCGGAGTCGGCGTAACCATGCCGGCGATCCTGATCCTTGGTTTCGATCTTGATATCTGGCACGTCACATTGGTCGCCGTTCTAGGCGGATTGCTGGGAATTTTGATGATGATCCCGCTTCGCCGGGCATTGATCCGCGACCAGCACGGGATCCTGAAGTATCCGGAAGGGACGGCCTGCGCTCAGGTGTTGATCGCCGGAGCGTCAAAAGAATCGCGTTCCGCGGCGCATGATGCGGGCGGCGATGTTTCGTCCGACGCGGAGGTACTGCATCGCGGGAAGATCATTGCAGCCGGATTCGGGCTTGGGTTTATTTATAAATCCGTGATGGACGTATTCTCAGCCTGGAATCCCGAGCCCGGCAAGGACCTTCCCGACAACGTATTGAAGGGCGGATCGATCCACCTCGAAAACAATCCTGCCCTGCTTGGCGTCGGCTACATCATCGGCCCTTACATTTCGGCCATTATGCTCGGCGGCGGTATTTTGTCTTACCTGATATTGATCCCGCTGATCAAGTTTTTCGGCGAAGGATTGGCCGGCCCGCTGGCTCCTGCGACCGGAAAGGCGATCTCAGAGATGTCGCCCGGCCAGATCCGAGGCGAATATATACTTTATATCGGTGCCGGCGCCGTTACCGCGGCCGGGATAATCTCATTGGCGCGCAGCCTGCCTACCATATGGAGCGGCCTGAAATCGGGCCTCGCGGATCTTCGGGGATCTTCAACCGGCACCGACGCCTCAGATCGTACAGATCAGGACATCTCGATGAAATGGGTCATCGTTGGACTGATCGTTCTGCTCGCCGCGATCATGCTTTCGCCGTCGCTTGGCCTCTTTTTACTGGATAATCCGGTTGTTTCATTCCTCGGAGCACTGCTGATCCTCATTCTTGGGTTCCTATTTGTCACCGTTTCGTCGAGGCTCACGGGCGAAGTCGGATCGTCGTCGAACCCGATCTCCGGGATGACTGTTGCGACGCTCTTGTTCACATGTCTCGTGTTCCTCGCATTAGGTTGGACCGCGGCGGACCCGTACTTCGTCACGGCGCTTTCGATCGGCGGTATAGTCTGCATCGCGGCGTCGAACGGCGGGACGACGTCGCAGGACCTGAAGACCGGTTTCTGGGTCGGCGGAACCCCCAGGCGGCAGCAGATCGCGATTCTGGTCGGAGCGCTGGCGTCCGCACTCGTGCTCGCTCCGCTGCTCCTATATCTAAACAACGGGGGGACATACTACCAGAAGGTCGATCCGGCGAATTTCCCTGCGGGAATTTCCGTCACGGAGGATAAG
>JAQSDP010000458.1 GCA_029945985.1 bacterium
GAACTCGCGATACAGGATATTGCCTGGATAGCCGATCTCCGCCGACCATACCTGCTGGCTCGTTTCAACATCACGAGCAAACACCGCGACGCCATTCGGGCAAACGACGGGAGCATGTACACCGAATTTCGGCCGCGGGTCGCCGTAAAGTATCGCGTGCGTGTCCGAGACAAAATACTCGATCCCGTATTCCTTCAAGAGATCTTCGATCCCCGGCTCGTACGCGCACTCCGCAAGCCAAATCCCGCGCGGCTGCCGTCCGAAGTGCTTTTTGTAATTGTTTACCGCGATCTCGACCTGCGCACGTCTCGCCTCGGGCGTCGAGATCAGCGGCATAAAGCCGTGCGTTGCGCAGCATGTGATGATCTCGAGCACGCCTTCGTCCTGAAGTTCGCGAAAAGCGTTTATCAAATTACGCCCGTAGCGGTTGTTCCACAGGTCGAGCGACGCCGAAAGGTCGGTGGCGTACATCGTCGCCGCCTCGACGAATTCGGGCGATTCCTTCTGAGTTCGCTCAAGTTCTTTCCGCGCCAGTTCGAGGAGATTCTCAAGATGCCGCGTGTAGCGGGATTCCAGCAGCGGATCGGCCAGCATCTCGCACAGCGGCGGTGAAACATTCATCGCAAGCCGCGGCTTTGCGCCCGTCTCGTGAAGGCTCTGTAGAATGAAAATGATCGGGAGGTAGACTTCGGTGATCGCTTCGAAAAACCAGTCTTCCTCAAGAAATTCGGGGTACTCCGGATGCCGGACGAACGGCAAGTGGGCGTGAAGGATAAGGCTGAAGTATCCAAGGGGCATGAGATGTATGCGCCGTCCACCACTTATCAGCGACGGATCGTATCACCAGCGGCGGCTGGACGTCGGGAACGAACCTGACTCCGGCAGCGTACGGCGTCGTTTCAATGTCTTCGGAAAATGCACGGAACTCGCCCCAAAGACCACTGAAGGCTGCTCTTCTTCAACCACCTCATCATCGCCGATATCAAAATGCTCGCGCAGAGTCCCGACAGCGGCATCGGTCGACAACCGATGCAGATTTTCTTCAAGCAGGGCGAACAGCGACGCACTAACCTTCCATCGCAGTTCTTCGACCGGCACGCCGGACGCGAGGGCGAGCAGGGCGTACCGCAGTTCCTCAACGGTAAACCCTTCGAACGAAAGGTCCGGGCCGAGAAGATCGGAAAAAGCTTCGCGAGTCACATTCTCGCTTACGACCGGATCGTCACCGGCAAGGGCAACTTCGACAGCGTCATGCTTAAATCCGGACGCATCGAGCACCTGGGCAAATGTGTCCGCAGCCACCGTCCAGTCCGCATCGGTCGCGACTCGCGTACTCGGGCCCTTTCGAGGTGTCGTGAGCGTGTTCGAATAAAGCGCACGAAAGTAGGGCCTATTCGGAGCATAGAAACCGACCTCCGCACGATATGTTGAATCCGCGTCCACGTTGAACCAAAAGTTACCTTCCGCGTCGACCGGGTGAACCTCTTCGGTATCTCGAGTCAGGTTGATGAGCTTCAGAACCAGCGTGTAGCTGCCTCGGTCGTCGCCAAATACGCGGTGCAATATCTGCCACGGATTGTTCTTGAGCGACCAGTAGAAGTAAAGACGGGTCGGCGTCTGCATTTGCAGGCGAGCGCGGTTCTCACGGGCAAGCGTTGGAAGCTTCGGCTCCCGAAGTTCCTTGAATGCGGGCGAAGGCTCATCCACGGCAGGTGCGGCCAGCTCCTCCTCAAGCGCAGCCGCGATCCGGGCAACGATCTCCGCTTGATCTTCTGCGGAACGAACGAACGCTCCCGACGAGACGGTCAACCGCTCGTCAAAGTCCACCGATCCGATCTTCTCAACCATACAAAAAAAGCCCGCAAACTCCGTCTGAATACGAAATTATGCGGTCTTTTGGGGTAACTTACAAGCTGCTAGTCTTTTTTCGCCGTCTGAGGCGGATCCTTCTTCGTGGATATCGATTGTAGCTTGATCTCGATCTTGCCAATAGATGCGTGCACCTGCGATCTGACGGGAATGCGGCGGGCGTCATCGGTTATCCAGATGACCATGCTGCCTTTCCCTTCGACAAGCCGTCCCGTGCCGAATACATCTGGTTCGACGCGAAAACACATCACTTTACCGATCTCCGTCTTCTGCATCTCACGTCCAGTGACTTTGACGGGCACATCGTAAACCAGACCGGAGTCGCTGACCTTAAGGTTGAAAGTCTTGCCGACGGCGAGCGGAAGCATTCGCAGGCTGTACACACCCGAAATAAGATCATGCGTAGCTCCCTCGATCTCCGACGCGATCTTACGAGGCGGTTTCATCGGCTCTTTCGGATCAGTCTCGGTCCAGGTTACCCGCTTATCACCGTAGTCGAATTCGGCTTCGCTGTCGCGAACGCGGTCTTTCTGCACGTCGTGTTTAACCGTCTTCACTACGCGAAAATCGCTATCGTCGATGGTGGATTCAAAACGTTGGAGAAACGAGAAGCGGAAAAGCCTTAAAAGGGTACCTTTCGATCGAGCTTCAGCCTTGATGAGAAAATCGCTACCCTCGGCTCGATCAACCGTAAAAGTGAGATCGGCCACGGCGATCCCTTGAATTATCTTGCTGACCTTTCCCTCATAAGTGAGTGTCTCTCCGTCATCAAAAGGCGGCCCTGAAGGCTGCGCAAAAGCCGCTTGGCTAAGCACTAGACCGACGGTGAAAACAAAAAAGATCGTGAAAAACCGCTTCATATCAAGACCCGTAAAGATAAGACTTCAACGCCAGAAACAGCGAGGCGACCGCAAAACCCATCGCTGCATTGTATTCGGCGTTTTTCAAGTATAACTGAAAATCAAACCGCCGTTCAGATTTTTTCCAAGGCGAAAGCCTCGGTATCAGGAGCGGGACGTGCAACGCGTATTCGCGATATTTCTCGCCCAATCGCTGCTCCAGAACATCTGCTTCGACGTTCATCACTGGGAAATAGATGCTACCGATGTAGGCGGCAACCAGCAGAAAAAGCCACCAGGAGCCCGACGCGAGGCCGAATCCGAGGGCGATCATAAATGTGCCTAGATACAGCGGATTGCGGGTATGGGCGTATGGCCCCGAGACGTCAAGTTCACTCGATTTTCGCAGGTGTCCGCAAGCCCAAGCCCTGAGCATAACGCCGGTTAAAGCGATGCTTATCCCGCCGGCCAGCGTCAACGGTGTCGGCCGCGAAAATACTAGAAATACTATCGCGAAGACAAACCCCGAGAAAACGCGAATGCGTTGAAGGAACTTAACAAAGTTTGAAGGCATCGAAGATGGCTAGATCGCCGCCTCCTTTCTACCTTGACGAGCCTTCTCAACCCGGCGGGCGACCGCCTCGAACACAGTATCGACGCTAATTTCCATACAGATCCAATTCGAACACGTCCGGCGGTGGCAATCCACCCGGCACGGAATATCTTCGCGGCCTACCCCAATGTCATAGGGCCGCGGGCTCCCGTTTCGCCACCATTCGGTCGGGCCGAATATGCCGACGACAGGTGCACCGGCAGCCACAGCCAGGTGCGTCGGCCCGGTATCCCCGCCAACATAAACGACGGCCATTTTAGCAAGCTCGTAAAACCCCTTTAGCGACGGCTCCGCGACGATGATCTCAGCATCGCCGGAAGACTCGATCACTCTGGCCGCGAGCAACTCTTCCTTCGGTCCGGTCGTAACTATTGACGCTAGTCCAAGCTCACTCCAGATCTTCTCAGCCAGCCGCCCATAATTCTCGGCTGGCCAGAGCTTTGTCGTCCATCCTCCGGCCGGATTCAAGATCACGAAACCGCGCCCAGCCCGGGACGAGATTCCTTCTGCTTCAGCCCGATGTTCGATTCCGATACCGATCGGGAACCGGATCTCATCCGAAATATCAGTGATCTCCAATGCCCCTCGTACCAGCCGCAGATTCTTTTCGATCACGTTGATCCCGCTGCTCACCTTCATCCGATCCGTATACATCAAGCGGGCGGCAGGCTCTTTCAGATTTGCCCGGTTGAATCCCCAACGGTGGGGCGCACCCGAGACCTTGGCGACCAATGCTGACTTTAACAAGCCCTGAAGGTCGATGGCTAGGTCGTATTCGGCGCTTCTGAGCGGGCCCGCCTGCCGCCGTATCTCCCTCATTAGCGAATCCGGGGACCGTAAACCCCTGATCGAATGCGTATCTATCTCTAACAACCGGTCGATGGCCGGGTTATCCCGCAGGATCTCAGCCGAGCGCGACTCAACGACCCAATCGATGACCGCATCCGGGAACGCACGCCGAGCCTCGGCGAGAGCCGGAAGGGCGTGGACGATGTCGCCGATGGCTCCGAGCTTAACAAAAAGGATGCGCACGTTAAGACGATGTTACCGAAAATGATCAAATTGTCCGAACCGATTTCTTCTAGCGTTCCCGTGCAGATTTAAGTTATTCTAAAGGTTGTGGTTTTCCTCGCAGATGTGCCCGCCCGAAGTATGCAGAAACCCGAAAGAAGTCATAAAGATCTCACGCCGTCTCTAGTATTCCTAACTGGCGAATTGATCGCAGTGCCGATCCCCCTTGAGCGTGAAGAGGTGACCCTCGGCAGGGCTCTCGAAGCGGACGTCCGCGTAAACGACGCGAAGGTGTCCCGCCTGCACGCGACGATCAACAGCCTTGTCAACACGGCGACCGGCCGGACCGAATACATCGTGAAGGATCTAGGGTCACGAAACGGCATTTCGGTCAATGGTGCCCGGGTTACCGAGGCCATTCTCGTACACGGCGATAAGATCACCGTCGGCGAGCATATTTTACGATTCGAGCTGCTTGACGAGATCGACCGTGCGTATCAGCAGCAGATCCATCGGCTCATCACACACGACGATCTGACCGGGCTTCTTTCAGGCCGCTCATTCTTCTCCGAACTCAGGCGAGAGGCGGCAAGGGCCAGATCCGACGCGCGCCAGCTCTGTGTCCTGGTCATGGACGTCGATCATTTCAAAAAGGTGAACGATACCTACGGCCATCTTACTGGCTCAAAAACGCTTGAAGAGATCGGGCAGTGCATCATCGGAATAATGCGCAGCGGCGACGCGGCCTCGCGCTTCGGGGGCGAAGAATTCTCTGCGTTTTTGCTGGATGCTGACCTCGCTCAAGGGCTGGTCGCCGCTGAACGCATCCGCACCGTCATAGAGGAAACTAGATTTTCCGTGATCCGCCAAGGCAAGCCGCTTGAGAAGCATCGTGTAACCATAAGCATTGGTGTTGCAGCATTTCCGAGTGATTCGAGCGATCCGATCGAGCTCGTAGAAATGGCCGATTCTGCCCTTTATCGGGCAAAACGCGAGGGGCGCAATCGCGTGCGAGCCTATCGCCAGATGTCGGATGACGAGAAAGCTCAGCCCCTCGCGCAGCGGGAAGACTGATTTTGCAACAAAACTCCCCCGTCTTCGTGAAAAGTACGGCTGGATTTTGTGCTAGACTTCTCGGCGAGCGCTCGCATCTGAACAGTCACAAGTTCGACCCGGTAGTAACACGTGATCACGAAACTTAATCTTTCAACGCATCCATTCAGGAACCGCACGACGCCGTACCTTTTGGCACTCGGGCTGTTGGTTCTCGGCGCGATCGGCGGCGTCTTTGCCCTCAGCCAACTCTATAGCTACTCCAAGGACAATGAACTCGCCCGAAAGCAGGTAGAGCAGATGGAAGCGGAGGTTGCCCGGCTCAAGAATGAGGGCTCAAAGGTGCAGCAGTCGCTGTCACCCGAACAGCGCGAATTGCTGATCGCCTCTCATAAGCTCGTCGCCAATAAAAGTTTTGGCTGGTCCCGGCTCTTCGCGGATCTTGAATCCGTATTGCCGGGCAGCGTCAGTGCGTCGCGCATCGCGGTCGAGAACGTCTATCGCGACGGCGACCGTGTAAAAGCTGAACTCGAATTGGGCGTGGTCAGCCGCGACTATCAGGCCGTCACCGGAATGATCGGCACGATGAACAACTCGGGCCTCTTCCAGGCCGAGCTTCGCGGACAGGATCGCCAGCAGAGCGAGCGGCAGACTTTCACCGAATATACCCTGAGGTTGGTGTACACGCCGGCCTACGGTTATTCGATGTCGGCACCGGAAGAGGTTGCGCAAAATCCGGCGGGAGGGACAGCACAATGAGCGAGCTGAATAGAGACCCAAACGCCCAGGAACAAGAACCCGAGATCGCCGTCAATCGACACGACGGCGTAGTCGCGGTGGAAGAAGCTGACCGAACGGTACTGCTGACTCCGAACGAGACCATCATCGTCGACAAACAGCCGGAGTACGACATCGCCCCCGCGAACAGGCCGAAGAAAGTCTACGCCGGAATGTGGGGACCCGCAGAGATCGGAGTAGTTGCGATAGCCTCACTCGCTGTGATCGCGGCACTTGCGACCTATTTCTTTTTCACCTTACCCGCGAAACGAGAACTCGAACGCAACCTGGCGACTCGCGATCGGCTTCAAGCCGAACTTGCCTCCGCGGAGTCGAAATACGGTGACATCACAAATACCGAGGCTCACGTCGCTAAGTTGGTCTCCAGCGTCGGCGATTTCGAATCCGCCTTCCTTCCCGTCGCGTCGAACGGGCGCACGACGCTCTATCAAAAGCTCAACGGCTTGATCGCGGGCTACGGACTCGTCAATACCAGCGGCCCCGATTATGCCCCCCTTGACCTTGCCGTTGTCGGTGAAAACGAAAACTCGGAGGAAGAGCGTGGAAGGTCTAGGTTTAGGAGCTTATTCCCTGGCACATACGTCACGATGACGCTCGAAGGCCCATATTCAAACCTTCGTCGGTTCATCCGCGAGATCGAGACCGGCAACGACTTTGTCATCATAAGCGCGATCGAACTCGCGCCTTCAGACAGCCAGCCGGACGCCGCTCGTCCGGATCAGACATCTCAGCCTGACGCAGCTGATCAGGGAGGATTCCCCGGGGGAAGTCAGAGGCAGGTCAGGCGTCCGACTGGAAGAACTCTCGGGCAGGTAGTGAGCCTCCGAATGGAGATGGCGGCATATTTCAGACGTACGACGATGGAGGCGCAAGCGACGAGCGCTCCGCAGCAATAGCAATGGCAGTACTCGAAGGAAGATCTCCAGCAGAACGGAACAAGCTGATCGCCGCGGTCGTGCTGGGCGTACTCGCACTTGTCTCACTGTGGTTCGCATTCGGTCCACGCATCGGCGGCACGTCTACGAGTGTCTCCGTCACCGTTTCCCCGACGCCCCGCACGGGCTCATCACCGAATCGCGAACTTGGCCCGGTTAAGATGCCGTCGAAGGCCGAGCAGGATCTGGCGTATATGGTTCCGGTCGTATACAACCGAGGATCCTTTTACGCTCCGGATCCGGGCCGCAACATCTTCGCTTTCTACGAACCGCCGCCGCCGTGCCCGGATTGCCCGACTCCGCTGCCGCCGACTCCGAAGCCCTTCATTCCGACGCCGACGCCGCCGATGCCGTTCGAACTGGTTGCGGTTTCGCCGGGGAATATTTACGCTGGTTCGAAAGCGTTCAGGATGGAGGTCGCGGGCGACCGATTCACGCCCGACGCAAGGATCTATTTCAACGACGTCGAATTGGCCACAACGTTCATCAATTCGCAGAGGCTCGCCGCTAACGTTCCCGCGAACCTGATCGCTGCGCAGAGCGCGGCTAACATAATGGTCCGAACTCCGGACGGGAAAGGCTATTCGCTCGGCCGCGGATTCTCGGTCCAGTCGCCGCCTCAGCCCACATTCAAGTATGTCGGGATGATCGCTCGGCGATTGGGCAATAACGATACGGCCTACCTCGACGAGGGCAAACCAACACCCACCGGATACCGCCTTAATGATGTTGTTGCCGGACGTTTCAGGATCGTCAATATATCGTCGGAAAGAGTGGTCGTCGAAGACACAAACCTCGGCTTCCGCCACCCGGTAGAACTTTTTAGGCCGCCACCCGGAACCGCAAGCACGACCACTACTACCGGACCCGGCGGCTTCCCGGGCCGGCCCGGTGCGGGATTTCCGTCAAATCCGCAGATGCCGATGCAGGGCATTCCCGGCATTCCCGGCAATATTCCGGTGTATCGGCCGCCGAACCGCAACTCAAACAGCAACAGGCCCGTAGATGACGAGGACGACGAAGATACGGATAACCGATAGAGCGCAGCGTGGTGCTACGATGATGGCCGTCATGGGAATGATGACCATCTTCGCCATTGGCCTGCTCGCCGTCGCCCCAAGCATCCAGCACGAGGTCCAGCGTGAAAAGGAGGTCGAGGCTATCGCCCGCGGCGAAGAGGTCGCCGACGCGATCCGTCAGTACGTCACGTTTTACAACGGCCAGCGTCTTCCTGAATCCATGGACGACCTGCTCGAAGGACTTCCGCAGGGCACAAAGAAACGCCAGATCCTACGTCCGTCCGCCGCAATCGATCCGCTAAGCGAAGACGGTAAGTGGAGGTTGATCAAACCCGATCCGGAGACGATCGCACGCTTTGCACAACGTGTCCAGGAACACAACAACGGCGTCTTGCCATCAAACCCATCGCGGTTGTTCGACCGGTACACTGTCGTGATCGTAAATTCGATAAACACCGGAACCGAAGACGAGGTCGAAGAAGATTTTGAAGTCGTAACCGATAACCAACCGTTCATCGGCGTAGCGAGTCAGAGCCGAAGTTCCGCGATCGTCACCTACTACAGCATCGAGCGCCATTCGAGCTGGATATTCACTCCGCTATTTAAGGGCACCTCGAGCTTCGGCGGAACAACGGACGCACCTATACCAGTCCGTCCCCCGAGGCCCGAGTAGGAGTGGACACAGCCTCCAACTCCTTGATCAGCTCGCTTGTTCCCCTATTCACCTCATACCGGGCGGCGCTGAGCGCCTTTAGAACCTCGATCGAAACATTGTCGAAGACCTGTAAAGGCTTGTTCTGATTCGTGTTGATCCAGAACTGGACTGTCAACATTGCGCCGTCCCCGGTAAATTCAGTTACGAGCACGCCCGGTTGAGGTTCGGCCTCGACACCCGCAAGCGTCGTAACAGTGTCCTGAATGAGCTGCTTAGCTCTCTCGAGGTCCGCGTCGAACCCGAGCGTAAATTTCAGCGTCATTCTTCGAAGTTTTCCGGCTGCGCGGATCGTCAATGCCGATGAGTACATCTCGCCGTTTGGTATCAGCACACCCTCTCCGTCATCCTTCCGCAGCATTGTCGCACGCACCCCGATATGCTCCACCTTTCCTTGATTCGATCCCACAAACAGATAATCGCCAATGTGGAACGGCCGCTGCCACAGGATCAGGATTCCCGAGAGGAAGTTGCTGAGAATGTCCTTCGTCGCGAAGCCAACTACGAACGAAGTAAATCCTAATCCGGCTATGACCTGGCCAAAATTGAACGATTCGACCACCACGGATAGTGACGCGAAGAGCCCTATCACGAACACGAATACGCCGATAAGCCGGCTGATCAGGATCCGTAGCTGAGTGTCCATCCGAGCCTTCCGGCTCGTAGAAAGAAAGATCCAGCGGATCAGCTTTCCCAGCAACCAGAAAACGAGAAGGACGATCAGACCCGCCAAAATATAAGGCAGACGTCCGGCTAGGCCTGCTAGCATCCCACGCATCGAGCGCGATATTGCCTCGAAGACCATCTCATACTGAAGTGTCAGCCAATAGGCCCAATTAATGCCTTGCAGAAGTACCATAAAAACTTCATAGAAAATAGCTGAATGATAACAAATGACGTCCAGGCCGTTATAATGATTGACTTTCTATCTAAGTAGATTTAGAATAATTCTAATTTAGGAGAAATATGCAATTACACGAAACAAAAATCGATCTCGCTAAGAATAGGCGGGAAGAACTTATTGGAATTCTTAATAAAAGCCTTGCGGATTCGATCGACTTGGTCTACCAAGCGAAGCAGGCTCATTGGAATGTCAAAGGGCCAAATTTCATCGCTCTTCACGAACTTTTCGACAGGGTTGCGACCGAAGTCGACGCTCACGTAGACGACATCGCGGAACGCATCACCTCGATCGGGGGTGTGGCCATGGGAACCGTTCGATTGTCTGCTGAAAATTCATCCCTGTCGGAATACCCGCACGAAATTTCAGATGGGACCGCACACGTAGACGCCCTGTCGGCCGCTTTGAGCGATTTCGGATCGAAGGTCCGGAAAAACATCGACACCACCGACGAACTCGGTGACAAAGATACCGCGGATCTCTACACCGGCATCTCCCGCAATATCGACAAGCTTCTGTGGTTCGTTGAGGCCCACAATCAAGCGTAGAAGATGAAATAAATTTTTAAATACGTGCGAAAATGAAAAGGGCAGATCGACTCATCGATTCGCCCTTTTCACTTTTCAACTCTTTATCACTTTATGTAGTCGAAGACGATGTTGGCGAATGCTTTGACTCCCACATCGAGCCGGCTATCGTCGATGTAGAAATCTGGGGTGTGATGCGGTGCCGCATCCTTCACGCTTTTACCCTTCGGCATTCCGCCTACCTGAAAATAAAATCCCGGAACTTTCTGGTGAAAGTATGAAAAATCTTCCGCGCCCGTCACCCATTCGGTGAGGCGAACGTTTTCCTTTCCGGCAGCTTTCTCAAGCGAAGGGACCATCTTCTTCACAAGCTCCGGATCATTGAACGTCACAAGGGTTTTCGTATCTATCGAGACTTCCGCCGTAGCTCCCATGCTTTCCGCGATGTTTGTCGCGGTTCGGCGGATCTTCTCGTGAACGTCTTTCTGCATATCCGGATCGAGCGTGCGAATAGTGCCCGCCATTGTCATCTCTTCCGGAATGATGTTCTCGCGAATGCCCGCGTTCCATCGCCCGACCGTGATCACGACCGGAGCCTTAGTAAGTTCCGACTGCCTCGCCACGATCATCTGCAGCCCGGTATAGATCTGTGTTCCGACAGCTATCGGATCTACACCAGCCCATGGATATGCGCCGTGCGTCTGCTTCCCTTTGATCTTGATCTGAAACCAATCGCTCGACGCCATTATCGCTCCCGCCTTGTACTTGATGGTCCCGATCTCGGTCTGCGAATTGATATGAATGCCAAAGATAGCGTCGATCTTCGGGTTGTCCATCACGCCTTCTTTCACCATCAGCGGCGCACCGCCTTCTTCGCCGGCAGGCGGACCCTCCTCGGCAGGCTGAAAGATGAATACGACCGTTCCCTTGATGGCGTCCTTCATCCCGGCAAGAACCTCGGCTGCGCCCATCAGCATCGCGACGTGCGTATCGTGGCCGCACGCGTGCATGATGCCCGTCTTCTGGCCGTTGAACTCGGCAGTTTCCTTAGATGCGAACGGAAGCGAATTGCGCTCGGTCACCGGCAGCCCGTCCATATCCGCACGCAGCCCTATCACCGGACCCGGCTGGCCGCCCTTCAAGATACCGACCACGCCAGTCTTCGCGACACCGGTGCGCACTTCAAATCCCAACCGCCGCAAATGATCTTCAACATACTTCGCCGTCTTCACCTCGCTGTTGCCAAGTTCCGGATACTGATGCAGGTGCCGCCGCCATTCGACCACCTTCGCCATGATCTTTGCCGTCGCCGCATCAATATCGCGGCTCGTATCATTTGCGAACGAAACAGACGACACACTCAACAACACGAGTAAGAGAGCAAGGGTTCTTTTCATTTAAGATCTCCGGAATTTGGACTGGTGAATGGATTGTAATCCGCGGTCGGCAAAAAGGAAAAGGCACGCCGCACGACGAACCTTCTATTCACGACCATTCGCCCCCCCGACCGGATGGCGGTCTTGTTCACCTTCCTTTCGCGAATGGATCAACAAAAATTAAAGGGGCTGCGGAGCCCCCTTCTTTCTTCTACCTGTCAGTTTGTGGAAGCCGGGCCGCTTTGGAAAAATTCTAAAATAGCGGCCGCGGCGAAAAATGTGTTTGATTGCGTTTTCGCCTGTCGAAGGGGTTTATGTATGTGACCCAGTGCGCCGGATGTTCAATTGTTTCATTTTGGTGCAAAGAGTGCTGGTCTTCATATTTAGCAGCTTAGCAGCTCGATTCTGCCTGCCGCCGGACATTTCCAATGCCGATTCAATGAGCTGGATCTCAAACCGGGCGACGTTCTCATAGAAATCGATTCCCTTTTCGGGGTCGATGTTCACCGGCATCGTACGAAGCGTGGCTTCGTGCAACAGCGACCGAACTAGCGACCTAAGGGCGTCCATTCTATCCACAAACTCCGTATTACCTCTGGGTGCGAAAATATGGGTTGCCATAGTGTGTACTACCTTTATGGCGGAAACCTGAGCGGCAGGGTGTTTCGTCATTCCCCCACACGCCGTATTTCGGCCCTACGTCCCCGCCACGGCTATGCCATCGGGCCCGTTGCCCGTCACGACCCGGCCCGTGACCTCGCCGGTATCGAGATTTACCTTGAGTACCGCATCCGGTTCGACGACGCTGATATACGCTGTCTTCCCGTCAGCCGAAAAGGCGATGCCCATCGGTGTACTCTCAAGCTTGAATCTTTTAGTTTCTTTCCGAGTCGCCGGATCGATCATCACGACCTCTTTCGTCGGCAGCATCGTGCAGACGACCCACTTGCCGTCGGGCGTGAATCTCACGCGGTACGGACGGCCTTTCGTATCGATCTTCGCGACCGACTTATACGTCACCGCGTCCACCACCTCGACCATCCCGTCCACGTTCAATCCCGTCCAGACTTCCTTACCGTCGGGTGAGATATCGACAGCTTCTGGCTGCTTGCCGACACCGACGTGCGTGATCTTTGATGGCCCGGGGTTTCCCGCTCCGTTCGCAAATTCAAATATCGATACCGAATCCGAACCGATGTTCGCGGTCGTAAACTTCTTCTGATCGGCAGTGCCCGCGACCATGTGCGGCACGTTTTGCCCGACGCCCATCATCCAGTCGACCTTGCCCGTCGCCGCGTCGATCCGCCCGATCATCCGGTTCGCTTCGGCGGTGAAATAAAGCT
>JAQSDP010000459.1 GCA_029945985.1 bacterium
CCTTGTTAACGCCGTAATCCGCGACTTTGTAGTTGATACCCGAAAAATTCAGCGGATGCCCATGCGTCAGATGCCCTCCATGCGATAGGTTCATTCCCAAAATCTGATCGCCGTGATCGAGAGCTGTCAGAAACACCGCCATATTGGCTTGAGCTCCCGAGTGCGGCTGAACGTTTGCGTGTTCGCTTCCGAAGATCTCCTTCGCCCGGTCGATCGCAAGCTGTTCGACCACATCGGCAAACTCACAACCGCCGTAATACCGCTTGCCCGGATAACCCTCGGCATACTTGTTCGTAAACGTCGTGCCCATCGTCTGCAGGACCGCCTCCGAAACAAAATTCTCCGACGCGATTAGCTCAAGCCCATCCGCCTGCCGCCGAACCTCGTCATCGATCGCCGCACTGATCACCGGATCAGCTTCAGATATGCCCGCTGTGAAAAACTCGTCCATATATACCTATCTGTAGATGCCAAGGAGCAACTCCCAAAACTCGATTTCAGAGTTCGGATTCAAAGCCCTAATGGTTTCTAATGCCTCCTCAATCTCCGCGAGAGATATCGGATTAGCTTCAAGCTTTACCGGATTTTCGCGGCCAACTGCGATCTCAGCCACTATTCTAAGACTTTTGTTGAACGCATCAAAACTGTCACTGATCGCGATAGATCGCCACTCACCCATACCGTGCATGGCGGTATAGACTGATTGATTTTCCGAACTGTTATCGACGAATATCGGATCACCGCAGAGATCCTCATAGCCGATTACTTCCCACGACTTTTTCCAGTCGCCGTCCTCATCGCCTGTCAAATCCTCTCCATCCGAACCGATCGAATATCCAAGCTGCGCCTTGCCTGTTTCCTCTCGTGAAAAGAAGTGAAGTGTCGTGCCCCCAATGGAAAGCTCGTCGAATATTACGTGATGAGAATTGGGCTCAATCTTCTGAGTGCTCACGTTGTTACCTTTCCAGAAAATCTTTCGTCGAATCGAAACGGTCGTGGTCTACCGCGTTTGATCCCCGCGAAACTTGGGTGGCCCACGTTCAGCAGAAAGTTGAACTCGCCGGGGACAACCGAAGTCGGAACTCGAAGTACAAGAGACTGCATGGATACGGCCCACTCGTCTCCGATCCGCTGGACTGTCGAGGGTGGAGGCGATGAACGCCAGTTCTTTGGCAGCTTCACTAACTCCTCGACCGGTAAAATGTCAATCTCCTCAAATTCCACCTTCGCGTACGAATAAGAGGACAGAAGTTCCGCCGAATTCAGATTCACAAGCATCTCGAGGGCCGCTAAGGACAAGCTTCCCGCCGTATACAACATCCGCGTCCCGCGTGAGTTCCAGCGGCCACCGAAGAGAAAGGCTCCCTCCCCATCAAACCACGTCTTGGCGAATTTCGTCTTGAAGATCCGGTACGCCGCCGGCATCTAGGTGAACACCCCGTGCTCAAGCCGGCCGATCAATGCTTCGACCTCGCGCGAACCAACCTCGGTTGATGCAGCACTAAGCGGAGAAATTCCGCCAAGTGCTCGGTTCTGCGATGTGAACCAATTTAGAGCGGCCCGGACGTCGCCTTCGAACAGTTCGATGGCGAGCGACAACAGCCTCGAAACCGAAACCAGCCGGTCCGACTCCTCAGGTGAAAGACGCTTCTCCTGCCGACGTCTCGTCAGCGTCCTGGGTGCGATCCGTATCGCAGTTCGAAGTTCGTCCGTCGATAGGCCTGAAACACGTCCGACACGCTCGAAAGCGTCAAACGAAAGCCCGGATTCTACTTTCTTTGCCAGCTTGAGGTTATCGATCGTATCGATGCCCAGAAGGCTCTTCATCGCCGATCGGTGTGTCTTTGAGGATTCTCGCTCCATATTCCAAATAATATCATCGGATGTGCCACATGGCAAGTCGTATGTCGCCACTTGGCGTCATCCGACCATCGTTGCAACCTCACCTTCCGACAGAACCGCAACCCCCGATCTCTTCGCCTTCGTCAACTTCGATCCCGCGTCTTCGCCGGCTACGACATAATCCGTCTTCTTACTAACCGATGACGCGATCAGCCCCAGCCCGTCGGCCTGCCGCCGCACCTCGTGATCGATCGCCGCGCTGACCACCGGATCAGCTTCAGAAATGTTCGCCGTGAAAAAGTTGTTCCTATAGGAACTATTCTTACAAATTTCGCTCCGATCAGATTCTTTCAGTGCCTAAAACAGCGGCTAGGATACCTGAGCTTCTGGAGATGCACCATCCCCAAGATTTCAGACGTGGAATCAGCAGGAGCCGCGCCAGCCGATTCTTCTAGCGAAGAATGTTTGAATCCGCACATGTTCGCACAGGCGAACACGATCGCAGAGAAGCAGTTTTCAAGGAGTCAGACAGAAACTATGATACTCGACCGTTCAGACAAGTTCGTGGTTGCCGCAGCATTCATCTCATTTGTATTTTCCGTTTCGCTTTGGTTCGGGATCTTAGGCGAAGGGAACCGCGATACGGCAATATTCGTTGGGCTTTGGGTTCCTTCGATCCTTTCGCTAGGCCTCTATGGCACCATCACACGGAGGGTAAGATGACGGATCTGATTGTTTTTGCCGTCGGCCTTGTGGTCAGCACGCTCGTGATCTTCGGTATATTTTCCAGGGTTCCGATGGGAATGCATGAATCTAAGGAACTGGCCGAATCCGAGGCGAGGATCCGAACCGAGAATTGAGCGTTTTCTCATTTATGCTTTGAGAAGATCCCTCAATTCAGCTTCATCCAAGATCGAAACCCCCAAACTTTCGGCTTTCGCCAATTTTGAGCCCGCATCCTCACCCGCAACAACGTAATCGGTCTTCTTGCTTACCGATGACGATACGCGACCGCCACGATCTTCGATAAGTTTCGCGGCTTCATCGCGGGAATAATTTTCGAGCTTGCCTGTGAGAACGAACGTCTTTCCGACGAATCTCTCATCGAGCGCGGCGGTTGATGAGGCGTCCATCTCGAGCTGGACGCCCGCGGCTCGGAGCCGTTCGATCAGTTCCAGATTTCGCTCGTCGTGAAAGAACTCAGAAACGCTCGCGGCGAGAATCGGGCCGATCTCGGGGATAGCGACCAGTTCTTCCTCAGACGCTGCCGCGAGATTGTCGATATTTCGGAATCGCCTGGCGAGAACCTTAGCGTTCCGCTCGCCTACATGACGAATGTCGATCCCAAACAACAGCCTCTGAAGCCCGCGCGTCTTGCTTGCCTCTATCTCGTCCAGCAGCTTCACGGCCGACTTCTGGCCTTTGCCTTCCAGGTTCGCAATGTCGGCGTTCGTGATCGAATAGAGATCGGCAACGTCCTGAACGCGTTCGCTTTCGACGAGCGTATTGATAAGAACATCACCTAGCCCTTCTATATCCATCGCGCGCCGCGCCGTGAAATACGCGATCCGGCCCTTGATCTTCGCAGGGCAATCGCGATTAGAGCATCGCCGGATCACCTCGCCGTCGGGACGGACCGCATCCGATCCGCATACGGGACATGTCGTCGGAAATTCGAACTCCGTCTCGCTCCCGTCGCGTTTCGTCTTATCGACGCTCAGAACCTGCGGAATGATCTCACCGCTCTTTTCGATCTCGACCGTATCGCCGATCTTCAGATCAAGCCGACGGATCTCGTCCTCGTTATGCAGCGACGCGCGACCGACGGTCGTGCCGGCCAGCAGCGTAGGTTGGAGCATCGCGATCGGCGTGAGAGCCCCGGTACGGCCGACGCTAACGAGAATTCCAAGTAGTTTAGTAAACGCCTTTCTCGCAGGATACTTGTAGGCGATCGCCCATCGCGGAGCCTTCGATGTCGCGCCGAAATCCTGCTGTAAGGCAGTCGAGTTGACCTTTACCACAACACCGTCAATCTCATAATCCAGTTTGTCGCGAATGGGTTCCATTTCGGCGATGAAGGCAGAAAGCTCATCGAAATTCTTACATTTGCGGCGATTCGAATTTACGTTGAATCCGTTCCGCTCGAACCACTCAAAACTCTCCCAATGGGTCGCGAACATTTTCTGGTTCCCAGCGAAGAGGTCGTATGGAAACATATCCAAACGCCGTGATGCGACCACCTGCGAATCCAGCATCCGCAAGGTTCCCGACGCCGAGTTGCGCGGATTGGCGAACGTCTTTTCACCCTGCATTTCGAGTTCGGTGTTTATCTTCGCGAATTGTGATCGGGATAGAAATACCTCGCCGCGCACTTCCGCATGCGGGGGTGCATCTGTTTTTAGACGAAGCGGTATCGAGCGAATCGTTTTAACATTTTGCGTCACCTCATCTCCGGTCGAACCGTCTCCGCGCGTTGCGCCAACGGTAAGGATCGCATTGTCATAGTGCAGCGAAACCGAGAGCCCGTCTATCTTCAACTCAGCGACATATTCGAGTTTCCGCCCCTCGGCCAACTTCTCGCACCGCTCAGTAAAGGCCTTCAGGTCTTCGAGGTCGTACGAATTATCCAGCGACATCAGCGGAACCGTATGCGTAAACGGCCGCAGCGAATCTGCCTTCCCTCCGACCCTCTGCGTCGGGCTGTCAGGCGTTAGCAGTTCCGGATGCTCGGTCTCCAACGTCCGAAGCCGCTCCAACAGCATGTCGAAGTCATAGTCCGATATCTCCGGCTCAGCCTTCTGATAATAAAGCTCGTTGTGCCGCTCGATCTCCTTTCGAAGTTGAGAGATCTCTTTGTCCACGCTTGTGCTCATTGCCCGAAAAACTCCGCGATCAAACGGTGAAAATGATGCGTTCCCTGCTCACGGGTAGGCGAGTAACGCCCGTGCGAATAGTAACGGGACCTAATGCCTCGTTGGACGCTTTCGACTATGGCTTCGTCTTCCAACTCAACGCCATGGAGGTCAGCACCCGCACCTTCGTCCACAAGCGATTCATCGGAAACATACGTCAGGTATTCAACCACCGACTCGGAACTCGAAACGGGCCGCACGACGTTCACCGATACGCCCCATGGATAGAAATTGAACATCGTGTTTGGGAAGATGAACAAATATCTGGCTGCAAGCTTTCCGTCTGCCTCGTATCCGGTCTGCACGCTCGCATATCGAAACAACTCGGTCGAATAGGTCACAAAATCGACGATCTCGTTGAGCGATTTGTGAACGAAAGGGATGTGGAAACCTTCAAGATAATTTTCGCAATAGAGAGCCCAGTGTGCGTTCACGCGATACTCATTGGTCGAGCTTAATTTCAACTTGCCCTTTCCCATTGGCATAATTGCCTCGTCCGAGACAAACTCAGCGAGCATATCGACGGGATCGAGCGACACGAACGAAAATCCTCCGGTATGATCTACCGGAACCGAAGCCAGATCGTCTGCCACGCTCGGAAAACTTTCGACTCCCTCAAATTCGGGCATCGAGAGAAACTTTCCATCAAGTGAGAATCGCCGTCCGTGATAGCCGCACCGGATCAGATTTGCCTCACATGGCTCTTCCACCAGTATCTTCCCACGATGTGTGCAGACGTTAGACATGCAGTGAAGACCGCTATCAGCCTTCGTCAGCAAAAGTGGTTCGCCAACAACATCGATGGGGGTTACGACTGAAAGATCCTCAGTCCGCCCCGCAAACTGCCATGTCCGGGCAAAGATCTTCTCCTTTGACAACTCAAAGAAACGCTCGTCAGTGTAGAACTCCGACGGCATCGTTTTCGCCTTTCGAATGTCCGGATCAATGTGAAACACAGAAACTGGAAGCTGAAACTGGACGTAACCTATTTCAAAAACATCAGATACTTTGGCTCAACCTCGTCACGCTTAAAGGCCGCGGCGTGCAATCCCCTGCCGAGAGAAGATTCAAACCCCTCGCGAACACGAAGCTGGAGCTCAAGAGCCGCTGCCGGATCGGTAGCAACGAGTTGGGACCAATCGTTGCTCACCGCGATCTCGGCTTCCGGCGTTCGAGTCTCTATCCATGCCTCACCTGCTGCGAGAGCACGGACTTTTTCGCTCTCGAGATGCCATTCGGCGAATAGTCGGTCGCTCTGGAGTCCGATCTGCTTACCGCTTTCGGGTGAGACCGCATAATCGGTCCCGTAAAAATTCCGTTCGTACTCAGTCACGATCGCGCCAAGCTTTTCGAGGTTGAAATAGCCGTTCCGGGCCTTCACCGGCTCGAAAGTCCACTTGATGAACTTCACGCCGAGCTCGAGAGCACTTTCCCGCTGCGCCCATTTCAGGCGGCGCCCGATCCCGGTGCTTTGATACTCCTGGCGAACACCCGTCATATGCGAATAAAACGCCTTCTCACCCCTCAGAAACGCCGGTACGCTCAGCACATAGCCGACGAGCCGATCGCCGTCATAGGCCCCGAGGGTAAAGCCGCCCGCATTCCGGGTCACGACAAAATGCCGCACCGGCGACAGTTCCACCTCCGGCAACGCGAACACCTCGCGCTGCAGATCGACGCATTCCGCAAGCTCGCCGAGGGTCGTGCATTCGCGAATTTCTATCGTATTTTCCACGTATTTTGTATCGTTTCTGCTCAAACTTTCGCAGTTTGCAAAAGTGCTGTCAAATTGGCTCCCGCCAGATGGAATCCGCACAATATTTTTGTAACGCTCGCCGCCTAACTTTTGATATCATTGGTCTAGCGACCCCGTCGCCCTCACCTTTCTGCCTCGCCCACGCCGACGCCGATGACAGCTCAAAACACACTCGAACAACACGGACAACTGTCTGCCCACCCTTTCGCGGAACTGCTGGTGGAGATCGTTCACGCGAAGTTCAACGGTTCGCTGCGTATCAATAGCGGAAGTCAGAAATCGGTCATTTATTTCAGAAGAGGCCAGATAGTGTACGCAGCGTCAAACTCCAAGGACCTGCGTCTGTTCAACCTCCTACTGAGAAAGAATCTCATCGACACCAAGGTGATCTCGCGTCATCCGCACTTTGCGAACGATATCGAGTTCGCCGCAAGCCTGGCCGCCGGACGGATCGTGTCAAAGGAGGCGATCGACGAATGCTTTACGTCGCAGATGACCGACATCGTCGTTGACATACTGACTTGGGCCGGGGGCGACTGGATCTTCAGCCCCCTGGTTCGCGCCCGAGACGGACTGGCATACTCGATCGATGTGTATCAGATCTTGATCGACTATGCGCGGTGTACGCCCGCCGAACAGATCTTCCGCCGGTTTAGAAGTGTCGAAGAGTCATTCTCGATCGTCCCGGAGCGGCGCCTCAGTGTGCATCTACAGCCGCACGAGTCGTTCGTTCTGGCTCGTTTCGAAGGACAGTCGCTGACTATAAAGGAACTCAAAAAACAGTGCGCGATGCCCGAAGGAGGAATATTCCAGGCACTCTACGTTCTTTGGCTCGGCGGTCTGCTTGTCCGCCGCGATTGGAACTCTGCTTTCTCTGCAACCAAGATCGGCGAGATCCTCACGGCCCGCGTCGCAAAAGTAAAAGAGGCGTGGGAAACCGACACTGTGCCGGTCCAACCGCTTCCGGTAGATCAACCAACCAAGGAAAAGATTCCTGAACCCGAGGCGGAAAGACTGCCCCAGATCCAGTTGTCGCTTGCTCAATACTTAACCCAGATTGAGAAAGCGGAGACCCACTACGACGCCCTCGGCGTGTCCACCGACGCAGAATCGACGATCATCAAGCATCACTATTTCTCGCTCGCGAAGATGTTTCATCCCGACAGGCATCATCGCGAGTCCGAAGAGATGCTCAAACGGATCCAGACGGCGTTTACGGTGCTTGCACACGCTCACGAAATCCTTAAAACGCCGCAGTCGAGAGATATGTACAACTCGAAAATGTACAAGGAGATCGAAGCTCGGGAGAAACGGCGAGCGGCGGGCCAGCCCGACCTCGGACCCGCGGATAAGAAGGGCGAACACGGTCTTGAAAACTTCGAAGAAGGCCTGAGTATGATCGCCGAAGAAGAATACGAGGCCGCGTCTGCCTACCTCGCCCGAGCCGTCCACTACAGCCCGCAGAACGCGCTCTATCATGCATACTTTGGGATGGCGCTGTCGAAAGCAGACGATAAATATCGTCACAAGGCCGAAGGCGAACTCCAAACCGCTGCCAAGCTCGACCCAAAAAATCCAAAGATTCGAATGATGCTCGTCGATTTCCTGATCGCGAACAAAATGGCCAAACGGGCCGAAGGCGAACTCAAACGCTTCCTGGAACTCGTCCCGAACAACAAGGAAGCGATGTCGGCCCTCGCCAAACTATCCGCCTGACTTTATCCTTCATCCTTTATCCTTTATCCTTACGCAATGCAGGGTTCTCAAGCCAACGCCGTGTTCGAGGAAAAGCTTCTTGAGCTGTCGACGCGTATCGACCAGTTCGAGGGCTACATGCACGCGCACGGGTTGAGAATAGCTGAGATCGCGGACGGCATCGCGTCGAAGCTTGGAATACCGTTCGAAGATCGCTTCACGCTCCAACAGGCCGCACTCATCCACGACATCGGCGAGATGGCGATGAACCGTGGATACATCCGCGAGAACCGCATGCTGACCGACGTCGAACGCCTCGATATGCAGCGGCACCCGGTGATCGGCGAACAGGAAGCATCCAAACGCGGTTTCTCCCGCGGCGTCCAACTCCTGGTTCGCTGGCATCACGAATGGTGGAACGGGGAAGGATACCCCGACCGCCTCCGCGGCGAAGAGATCCCCATCGGCGCCCGCATCCTCCGCGTCGCCGACGCCTACGCCGCCCTCACCGACGACCGCCCCCGCCGCCACGCCCGCACAAACGACGAAGCGCGTAAATACCTAAAAGAATACGCCGCCCTAGAATTCGATCCCGCGATCGTAAAGCTCTTTTTGTTGGAACACGGATCGTAGCTATCGCTTTCTGCGTTCAGGGTTCAAGCTTTAGCTTGTGGGCGGCCCCGCTTCGGCAACGGTTACAAGCTAACGCTTGAACTCTAAACGAGACACGACTTATCATTACCCGATGCAGCATTCCACAACACCGTCCGGCTGGCTCGCTTTTGAGTTGGGCATTCTTCACCGGTTGAAGTTCGATTCGATCGCCATCCCGCTCACTGGCGACCCGGCGATCGGAAGCTATCTCAAACGGCGGAATATCCGGGTTCACGCAAACGATCTGCTACAGACCGATTGGCAGCGGTCCATGTCGGTGATCGCGAACTCAAGTGAGAAGCTGAGCGAAGACGAAGTCGGAGTTTTGCTTGAGGACGTTTACGTCCCCGGTTACAAGCTTGCGAACCCCGGATTGAAGGCATGGTTCGGCGAGGTCGATTCGTGGTGGTTCGATAACGTTCGGCGAAATCTAGACATGCTCGGCTCGCCTCTGAAACACGCACTCGCGGTAAGTCTGGTGACCATGGTCGGCGACTACTCGCTATCGTTTACAGACGACACCCGCGAACTGCGTCAGCCGCTTTCGACGACGTTTCGTAGGCTTTGGTCGACGATGCCCGAACCGGTTTCAGGTGGGGGCGACCATTCGTGCCAAAACAAATCACCCGAGGTATTCGTCGCCGAATCACAGGGCCAGGCTATGCTTCTCAGGCTGCCTAGAGCTGAGATCGGGAATGGCGGCGGACGGCCATGGATGGAAGAGTGGCTGCGGGGTTCGAGTGAATTCTGGGCGGAGTTCGACACCTCCTCGGCCGGCAAATTCGGGAGCCGTGTAGAGACGAAATCTCAATATATAAGAGCTTTGGATGATCTGCTTGGACGTGCCGGCCATCTCAAGCAGTGGGCCGTCAGCCATGTCGAATCCGGTTTCATTTCGGCACTGGAGATCGCCGAGATCATCGGCAAACATCGTGCGGTCGGAGCCATCTACACGAAAGATTTTTCCGAACTAACAGGCAAAAAGGCCGTCATTATTACGGCGTAGGCGCTGGAGCTTCGGAGATCTTCGCGTTGGTCGTTCCCTGTCGCAAGAACCAGACAACTCCGGCGAACCCCGAGAGCACACCCGATATCACCGTCAGCGTCATTGGCGTGATGAAGTACATTAATTCCGCCGACATATAACTCGTCACCCCGAAGACGGCCAGCTCGGCTCCCCGGTCAAGCGTCGAGATCCTGCCGCGAATGTAGTCCGGCAGCGATCGCTGAAAGAGCGTCTCCTGTACGGCGTACTCCACGCCGATGATCGCCCGCGAAATGAACGTGAACAACGCAAACAGCCACAGCGTCGGCATCATTCCTGCGACGGAGAACAGCACACCGTGGATGATCAGCGCCCAACCGATAAACCAAGTGTGCCGTCCTCCGCGTTCCAGATAGATAGACGTCCGGCGGGCGATCAGCATCCCGAACGCCAGCCCGAGCCCGGCGGCTAACCACAGAATACCCACAGCCATGTCGGGATTCCATTTTTCCAGGCCGGCAAAATGCACGCCCCCGACGCGCTCAAACGCAACATTGATCGCACCGCCGCCGACGGCCCAGATGATGTTCATCAGCAAGATCGTCAGTGCGAAATGATTGACGATCGTGTAGTGCAATCCCTCTTTAAGCTCTTTGATAAAGGATGGCCGCCTCGACTTATCCGCCATCCGACCTGCCGTGACCTTGTCACGCGTTGCCTCTTCAGGTATCAGCCAGACAGTGAACGCCGAGGCCAGGAACGATACAGCGTTGACGACGAAGGCGATCTTGTAACCAAACGCGTATGCCGCCCATCCGCCTAAACCGGAGCCGATCGCCATCAGCAGGAACCGTGTCGAAAACATCAACGCGGTCCCGGCGAGCAGCCCGTCGCGGCCGGTCAGGTTTGGCGTCGTCGCATTTTTCGCACCATCGAAGAACGCTCCGAAAGTCGATAGCAGTACGGTCGCGATATAGGCGATCCATAAGTTTTCCGCACTCGTCACCAACAGGAACATCAACGCGACCGCGACTCGTGCGAGGTCGGTCCAGATCATCACCTGCCGCCGTGAAAATCGGTCGACGAATGTTCCGGCGATCGGCGACACGACGGCGAATGGCAGTACGCGGGCCAGGAAAAAGATGCCGGCTGCCGTCGGCGATGCTTCTGAAACGAGCCGCACCAGTCCCAACCCGGCAATAAAGTTGAACCAGTTGCCGAGTTCCGAAATGAATTGCCCGTAAAGCAGGTTCCGGAAATTGCGGTTACCGCGAAGAAGTTGTGCGTACGTCAGCGACGGCATTTTAGAGAATGATACTAAACGCTGACGATCGAAATGCAGAAGCACGCGCGTAAGCAAGGGCGTAACGTCTAACTTGATCGTTACGCCCCTGCTTATGAACAGCTTCTTTAACCGACCGGCCTATGAAACAGGTTCCCCGACGCCGCGGCGTCGGTTCAGCCAATTACCGAATCGTCGGAATGCAAGAGAGAATCCGGTCCAAACTAGGAATGCTCCGCCGAGACATGCTATGAAGCCAATGATCTGTCCGGGAATGCCGCCAGTCTCTCCCGTATGAGTAAACCGGAACCACGATCGCAATTGGACCGCTGCATTCCGCTCGCCGTAAGGATCCCACTTTCTGATTTCAGCAGTCGCGGTATCTAAGGTAAGCGTCGAGCGTCCGAAGATATTCCAGTAGATGCCCTCGTCGATCGTGAAGACTGACGATTCACTTGCCGGCAGCCGCAACGAGATCGATCTCCAAGTCGGCGATTGCTGTTCAGCTCGCTCCCAGGACGCGTTAAGATTCTGCGGAATATCAAATGCTTCTTCGCGTGGAGACGGTTGCTGCTGACCGCCCTGCGGGAGGGGAACTTCATTTCCCGTTATCGTGTAAAGAAGATTCGACGCCCACTGATACGAGATGACGGTAGCGGTCAATGTAAATATTATGAGAAATAATGACGTCCAAAATCCGATCGTGTTATGCCAGTTAAAGTTGCGCGCCTTCCCATGCTGCCCCCGGCGGAACCATATAACCGGCTGAATCGCCTTCCAAACCAGATTCCGAGGAAACCAAATGTAGATACCCGACATAGCGAGAAATAAGAACAGCAAATTGCCCGCCCCTGTGATCGCCTTCCCGATGGGACGCTGGTCTCCTGAGAGAGCCACGTACCGATGCCACTCTCTAAGACTCGACATCACGCCGCGTACCTTCTTATTGCCCTCGCCCGTGATGCCCCCGGTGTATGGATCGGCAAAAACCATCCCCTCGCGGCCGAGCGATATCTCCCAGGTGGCCCCCGGTTCATTCTTGATCGATATCGACGCTGGCTTCGCCTCCGGCCTGGCTTCGAGAACCTCAGTCAGAACTTCTGCAGAACTGAGTTTTGGGGCAGAACCCACTGCAACGTACCTCACGTCCCGCTCAGCCCATTCGATCGTCTGTCGTTCGAACGCAAGCAAAGCTCCTGTGACGCACATAATGAAGATCGCAACTCCCGCGATCAGACCGGCTGCCAGATGCAGCCAAAAAAGTACCTGTCTGAAAGTTGTCATTTTAATGAATGGCGTCACTGAGCACGGCCACGAGGTCGAGGATGGAGAATGCCCTGCCGTTACTCGCCCACCCAGCCGCGCCGAGATCGGTCACCGCGTTCGCGAAGTCTGCGAACGCGGGCGGTCGAAATTAAGGGCCGTCTTGCCGACAGACATATAAACCACGTCGCACCCGCTGCAGATCCACAGCTTCACATCATCCTGCGTTCGAGCCGGACGCACGCCCTTGCGATTCCATATTTTCTCTCAGCGATCCATATTTATTGAAAACGATTTTCATTTTCAACTAATTTTCATTGAAACGAAAAATACGGTTGCTGTCAACCGCATCACAAAAAACGATCCCAGTTTTGTTTTAGTTTCCCCTGAAGCGAGGCGCCCGCTTCTCGAAAAAGGCGGCGACACCTTCCTTAAAATCGTCCGCCTTACCCGATTCAAGTTGGCAGTCCGCTTCCAGCTCAAGCTGAGTCCGAAGATCGTTCCCGAAGGCAGCATTCATCATTCGCTTGATGCGGCCGTACGATCCCGTCGGGCCCTTCGCAAGCTGTTGTGCTAGCTTACCGGCCT
>JAQSDP010000460.1 GCA_029945985.1 bacterium
TATGCGAGCTTCAGCTTTATCTCGGGATCATTCGGACGCACCTCGACCGCACGCTTGAACATCTGCTCTGCGCCGCTAAAATCACCCTTGCGGATCATCTTGTCGCCCTGCTTCACCAGCGACTTCGCATCCTCCGATATCGGCTTGACGTCGTCCTTGGCGAACGCGGGAACGCACACAAACGCGAATAGAAACAGTGAAAGTGCGGCGCGCTGCAAACGGAAAGGAAGCTGGGAATTAACGTAGCCCGCAGGGTGATGGATCATTGACCTTCCTCCTTTCCGTTATCGATTTAAATCACTTGAGGATCTCGCCGGTCTTCATTGACCAAAGCACGAGATCCATTTCGTCAAAATCGATTCCGGTCCTATTTGTCAGGTGCTTGAGCTTTTGCTCGACCGTTAGATACCTCGAACGCGTATTTGGTGGCTTTGGGTCGTCAATTATTTTCAACTCGGCCAGACACCGGAGCACGTGCTTGTCGAGGATCGCATATCCTTTGAATCCAACGTTTCGCAGATAATGGCTCGCCTCTTTATACCCGAGCCCCTTGATGCCTTTTTCCTTCACCAGCCAATCGCGTCTCGAAAGATCGCAATCAAAGCTTTCGAGCTTTGCCCGAAGCTTCAACCCGCAATGCTTCTTCAGAAAATCGCGGGACTCAACTATATACCTCGACCGGGCCCGTGGATAGCGGTGAACGCCGACCAACGCATTCATCAACTCATCGTGCGACCCCCGCTTCAACAGCGGCCTCACCGCATCGATCGACCGCAGCCCCATCTTGGCCGAGCATCCACCGGTAAAGAAACAGAAAACCATCTCCTCCCAATGCCTCGCGTCGCTCCCCGTCTCCCGGATCTCGCGAAACTCAGCCAACCGCCCCGAGATCTCATCCCGACGCTCCCGATGAACTTCCCTAATACGGTCAACCGTAACTGGTTCTAATGGCTTTTTCACCTAAGTAAGTAGTCCTCCATCATATGACCCGCACCAAAGCCCAGTCAAAGTTTCTCCTAGCCAGGACCGCACGCGTCCCGCGGGCACGCCGCGTATGCGGCAAGGCGTTCGTTCTTTTCGTGTACCTTCGTTGGTGCTTTGATTTGAAACCCTGAACACCTGAAAAGAACCCATGCTTGCAACATCATCCCGAACCGCTAAAAAGGGTTGACACGTTTGTTGCATCTGTGGCAACATACTTACCCGTCTTCAGCGACCGGGGCAAAAGATGTTTGAAAGCCGAAGCTTGAACTCTTAGGCGGCAGGACAGCCCCGTAAGCTGTTGAAAGTTCGTGTAAGTATTAGATCTTGATTCAAATGACTCAACATCACCCTTACTGAAATGTTTCGACTCAAACAGGTTACCAGCAGAATGGCGGCTAAATATCTGGCATCGAATTACGGAAAAACTCCATCTGAACATCGTCACTTCTTTGACGCTTTTCATGGCGGAAATAAGGGATTGAAATTGCCCTATAGAGGTATGTTATAATCAGGTTTGGCACCTCTTGCACCTCGCAGAACAGCCAGCCGGGAACCAGAAGAATAAATGCCTACAACGAGCCGTAAAATCCAGATTTGGTATTGCATTGTCATCCTCGTTTTTAGCCTTTCGGCTTCTATTTCGGCCCAGACCGCACCTTTTCTTCAGGACATTCAGGTCAAGAGGGACACTCCTGTCCAGACGTCGAACCCGCTTGTCAGAAAAACATCAAGCGTCGATGTAGTAAACCCGGCCACGTCATCGTACAGCCCGATCGTCACGACAATTCCTGTTCTAGAGAATTTCGCGATACCGGGATATTCCGGAATTTTGGTGGAAACCCTTGACGGTGAAAAGGTAGTCGAAAGCGGCGCGAATCTGCCCTATAACCCGGCCTCGAACGCGAAGATCGCAACGACCTACGCGGTCATCAAGACCTTCGGCCCTGACTATCGGTTTGCCACCAGCGTTTGGACCGACGGTTCGTGGGAAGCCGAGACCGGTACGATCCACGGCAATTTATATGTCTCCGGGCGAGATCCGGTGTTCGGTTTTGAGCACGGCGTCGCCCTCGCTCAGGAACTCAACCGGATGGGCATTCGTAATATTCAAGGCGACCTTGTCGTTACCGACAATTTCGCGATGAACTATACGAACTCCGCGGCAACCTCGAGCAAGTCGCTCTTCGCCACCTTCGACGCCGCCAAACGTTCCGCGGCCGCTACGCGAAACTGGCAGAATTTCCTGGTAAATTCCGGCAAGCTCAACTCGGCAACGTCCGCAACTCCGAGCGTTAGCTTCTCGGGGGCCGTTTACGTTTCCTCGATGCCGAGCAACGCCAAGCTCATCTTCTCGCACGAATCTGCACCAATGCGCGAGATCGTGAAGACGATGATGTGCTACTCGAACAATTTCCTTGCCGAAAGGCTGGGCGATCTGGTCGGAGGATCATTTGCCGTATCGCGGATCGTTCAGCGAAACACGGGCGTTCAACCTGCGGAATTCTATCTCGCAACCTCGAGCGGCCTCGGCATCAATCGAGTAACTCCGGCTGCGATGATGAAATTGCTGCGAGTCCTTCGCAACGACCTCGCTCGGTATCGAATGACCTTCGCCGACGTTATGCCCGTCGCGGGAATCGATAAAGGCACGCTGGAAGGCCGCTTCGACAGCGATTTCTCGGTCGGCAGCGTCATCGGCAAGACTGGCACCCTCGGCAATACCGACGGCGGCGTAAGTGCCCTAGCCGGTGAAGTGAATACTCGCGGCGGACGTCTGCTGTTCGTTATCTTCAACCAACGCGGCAGCGTCGCCCGATTCCGCTCATTCCAGAATCTCTACGTATCGACCATCCAGGGCCAGTTCGGCGGCGCCGCCCCGATCAGCTACAGCCCGATCTCGCTCGATTACCGGCTATCAAAAACCAAGTTCTCATACCCGGTTGGCAGCAGCGTGGGAACCGAATGATCTTTGAATTAACCTGAAATGAATTCCGCCCGGATTTGGGCGGTTTTTACTTTTATGCCTGCTTGTAGGACTCGCGCGGATGGTGCAAACTCTTGGTTTGTATAAGCCATCCCGATGAGCGAAATCGAAAAAGAGTCGACCGAGGCAGAACAACCCGAAGAACTCGCTGAACCGATCCGCGACGAGGCTTTAGCCGAGGAAAAGCCAGCGTCCAAGCAACAAAGCGTCGCCCGCTCGGCCGGCGTCGTATCGATCGCAGTGATGTTCTCCCGGGTCCTGGGATTGGTAAGAGAGATCGTCTTCGCTCATTTCTTCGGTGTGGGCTTTATCAACGACGCATTCCAAGTCGCCTTTCGTATCCCGAACGTCCTTCGAGATCTCTTCGCGGAAGGGGCCCTTTCAGCCGCGTTCGTGAAAGTCTTTACTGACTATCAGATCCATAAAAGCGAGAAGGAAGCATGGCGCCTCGCAAGCCTCGTCCTGAACGGATTGGCGGTTGTTCTGAGTGTCATTACAATAATCGGGATCGTCTTCTCCAAGCAGTTCGTTGATCTTATTGCCGATGGATTCTCGCCGGAAAAGGCGGCACTCGCCACAACACTCACACAGATAATGTTCCCGTTCATCCTGCTCGTTGCCTTGGCTGCGGTCGCGATGGGCGTGCTGAATACCAGAGGGATATTCGGCGTTCCAGCCTCCGCCTCGACGGTGTTCAACATCTGTTCGATCGCGTTCGGACTCGCATTTGCCTATTGGTTGAGCGGCGGGAGTTGGGTGAGGTCGATCGACGAGAACCTAGTTCCCGATAGTGCCGCGCAGTGGGCGATAGTCGGTATGGCGATCGGTACCCTGATCGGGGGAGCGGCTCAGTTCTTGATGCAGGTTCCATCGCTGATCAAGGTCGGGTTTCGCTTCATCCCGGAGCTGAGCTTTACTGATCCCGGCGTCAAAAGGGTGATGGCGCTGATGGGCCCGGCGATAATCGGCACGTCTGCGGTTCAGGTGAACGTGCTTGTAAATACGTTCTTTGTTTCGGGCATCGATGGCGGCATCTCATGGCTCGGATATGCATTTCGCCTAATGCAGTTCCCTATCGGACTGTTTGGCGTGGCGGTCGGAACTGCGTCGGTTCCGGTGCTGTCGCGAATGGCTAGCGAAGGCCGGATGCAGGATTTTCGAAACACGCTGTCGTCGTCGATCAGCCTTGTTTTCCTAATGACGCTGCCGTCGGCCTGCGGGCTGATCGTACTAGGCGAGCCGATCATTCGGCTGCTCTACTCAAACGGCGGAATGTTTCGTGAATCCGACGTGCCGATGGCAGCGTGGGCATTGAGCGGTTACGCGATCGGCTTAACTGGCTACGCGGCGATCAAGGTTCTGTCGCCCGCCTTCTATGCTCTTGATGACGCGAAGACTCCGATGATGATCGCCCTTGTATCGATAGTGGTGAATGTCGTCGCCTCTTATTTCTTGATGAAGGTTCTGACGGGAGTGCTCGTGACCGAAACCACTCCAAGCGGGATCGGCCACGTAGGTGTTGCTCTCGCAACGTCATGCGTAGCGTTGGTCAACTTCTTCGCCCTCGCCTGGTTCATGCGGGGCAAGATCAAACGGCTGAACGGCCGCGAGATCTTCGCATCATTTATCAAGATCGCGATCGCCTCGGCGGTGATGTCAGTTGTGGCGTACTTCAGCTTCCATTACCTGACCGAACAGTTTCCCGTAAAACATTTTTCGACTCGGCTAATTGAGGCTTTCGTGCCGATCGGTCTCGCGGGTATCGCGTTCGTCATAGCGGCGAAGATCTTGAGAGTAAGCGAGTTAGAGAAACTATTCGTCTCGTTGAGTAGAAAACTTGGTAGGGGTTCGCGGGCATGATCAGAAATTTCAACGGTATCGAGCCCCGAATTCACGAAACGGCATACGTCACGGACGACGCGATCATCGTCGGTGACGTCGAGATCGGCCGGGACTCAAGCATCTGGTTTGGCTCCATTCTTCGCGGCGATGTGAACAACATCCGCATTGGAGAGCGAACCAATATTCAGGACCAGACGATCATTCATGTCAGTTCGAAGGGGTTGCCGACAATCGTTGAAGACGAGGTAACTGTCGGACATCGTGTCACCCTTCACGCCTGCCATGTCGAACGCGGATGTTTGATCGGCATCGGCGCGATCTTGATGGATGGTGTGCGAGTCGGTGCGAACTCTCTGGTCGGCGCGGGTTCCCTTCTCACGCCAGGCACCCAGATCCCGCCGCGTTCCTTGGTCATCGGGTCGCCCGCCCGAGTGAAACGCGAGTTGACCGAAGTCGAGCTAGCGTCGCTGGAAGAGTCGTGGAAGAACTACGTTGAGTTGAAGAATCATTACCGTTGATCTTTTCGTGATTCGCGACCTTGCTCTATGCCATCGCGTCTATGCGTTAAACTACCTCCTTATGTCCAAGACCAACCCAGCCCGCGGGATGCGCGATTTTCTTCCCGCCGACGTACGCAAACGCAATTACGTCATCAATATCATTAAGGAAGTCTACGAATCCTACGGCTTCGAGCCGCTGGAGACACCGGCCGTCGAGAACATCGAAACCTTGATGGGCAAGTACGGCGAGGAAGGCAATCAGCTTATCTTTCGGATCCTGAAGCGCGGCGAGAAACTTGACCTGGAAAGGGTTCACACGCAGAACGATCTCTCCGACCTGGCTCTGCGCTACGACCTGACCGTACCTCTTGCCCGCGTCGTCGCCAACAATAAGAACGCCCTTCCAAAATTTTTCAAACGCTATCAGATACAGCCTGTATGGCGTGCCGATCGGCCGGCTCGCGGGCGGTTTCGAGAGTTTTATCAGTGCGATGTCGACGCGATCGGATCGACGTCAATGGCGGTTGAGGGTGAGCTGATCTCCGCTGTCAGTACTATCTTGAAGCGGCTCGGATTCGACGACTTTGTCGTTCGGCTCAACCACCGCAAGGTTCTCGCCGATATTCTCGACACTGCTGGGGTCCCTTCGGACCTACATAGCGAGGCTCTAGTCGCGATCGATAAGCTGGACAAGATAGGCACAGAGGGCGTCGCGTTGGAACTAGCTCAACGGGGCATTTCGGAGAACTCCGCGGAGATGCTGCTGCAAATATTCGAGCAGACGCAGAAGATCATTGGCGAAGGCAAGGATGTTAATCGGACGATCGTCAGCAACCTGATCAATATAGTCGGCAACAAGGTCTTGACCGAGATCGGCCAGATATTGAGATTTGCGGAAGGGGTTCCCGTGCAGCTCGACCCGAGCCTCGCCCGCGGCCTTTCCTATTACACGGGAGCGATCATCGAGGTAAACGTTCCTGATCTGCCGGGCAGCCTGGCCGGGGGCGGTCGATACGATGGGTTGATCGGGATGTTTGGTAAAGAGCAGATTCCGGCATGCGGAGTCTCACTGGGATTGGAGCGGATCCTGGTCGTGATGGACGAGCGTGGCATGTTCCCGCCTGAGATCGCGGAATCGACCCCAGCCGATGTAATGGTTACCGTCTGGAGTGACGACACGATCGGCGAATCGCTCAAACTCGCGACTGAGCTTCGACGAAAAGGCCTTCGAGTAACGGTCTATCCCGAAGCTGACAAATTCGCCAAGCAGATGAAATACGCCGATGCGATCGGCGTGCCATACGTCTGCGTGATGGGCGAAAGCGAGATCGCCAAAGGCAAGGTAACGTTGAAGGATATGCGAACCGGCGAACAGCAATCGGTCGCGCGGACAGAGATTGCATTGGGGATAAGAAAATGAGGCCTCGCGAAGTCATTATTACTATCTTGTCTTTCTTTATCCTGTTGTGTTCCGGTGCAGCAGCGCAGAACGCAACTATGTCCAAGGAATTGCCGAACTTTCACAAAGTCAACGATGTGCTGTACCGCGGGGGCCAACCTAAAGCTGAAGGGATAGCGGAGCTCAAGAGACTTGGCATAGCAACTGTCATCAGCCTGCGGTCCAATGACCAACTCGCGCTCCAAGAACGCGCTCGTTTCGAATCAGCCGGAATACGGTTCCTAAGCCTGCCTCTCGACAATTGGAAACGTCCCAGGGTAGGGGAGATCGACGCGATACTCGCGCAAATCGAAACAGCCGCGAACCAACCAGTCTTCGTTCACTGCAAGCGAGGAGCAGATAGAACCGGGACAGTGATCGCAGTCTATCGAATGGTCCATGATGGCTGGGACGCCAAGCGGGCCGGCGACGAGGCGGAGGAGTTGGGTATCGGCTGGTGGCAATTCGGAATGCGTGATTTTATAAACGACTATTATCGCGATCAAATTCAGAAGAGGTCGATGAAATAGGTCGGTTGATCCGCTAAGGCATCGCCAATGCATCAAAAACTTGAACCTAAACTTCTCTCCGTCCTGAAAGAAGGCTACACGCTCAAGCAGTTTCAGGGCGATCTGATGGGTGGCCTTACTGTCGGCGTCGTCGCTCTTCCACTCGCGATCGCTCTTGCCATAGCTTCGGGTGTAAAGCCTGAACAGGGTTTGTACACTGCTATTGTCGCCGGCTTCGTTATTGCTATCATCGGCGGCTCGCGAACCCAGATAAGCGGCCCGACCGGTGCGTTCGTCGTCATCGTTTACGGCATCGTGCAGAAATACGGTTATGACGGGCTTGTGGTCGCAACTCTGATCGCAGGTGTAATGCTCATAATAATGGGCCTCGCCCGCATGGGAGCCTTGCTCAAGTTCGTTCCCTATCCAGTCATCGTCGGGTTTACTTCGGGTATCGCATTGATCATTTTCTCCTCTCAAGTGAATGATTTCCTGGGCCTAGGGATCGGGAAAGTGCCGGCTGATTTTGTCGAAAAATGGATCGAATATGCCACTCACTTCGGTAACGTCGACCCGACCACACTCGGCGTCGGCGTCGCTTCCTTGGTGATCATCGTTCTCTGGCCACGTGTGACGCATCGAGTTCCGGGCCAACTGATCGCCATTCTAGCAGCGACGATTGCTGTGCAATATTTTCAGATCCCTGTAGACACGATTCAGTCCAGGTTCGGCGGGATGCCGACCGGCCTGCCCTCGCCGCAACTGCCGACAGTTACGTGGTCGATATTTCAGGAGTTGTTCACGCCCGCGCTGACCATTGCGATCTTGGCGGCGCTGGAATCACTGCTTTCTTCGGTGGTCGCCGACGGGATGACCGGAACCCGGCATCGGTCGAATATGGAATTGATCGGGCAAGGAGCGGGCAATCTCGCATCTGCGATCTTTGGCGGCATCCCCGCGACCGGAGCGATCGCGCGCACAGCGACAAACATCAAAAGCGGCGGTAAGACGCCATTCGCCGCGATCATTCATGCGGTTTTCCTGCTCCTCGTTTTACTGTTGATCGGCAAATGGGCAGCGATGATACCGATGGCCACCCTTGCCGCCGTGCTCATCGTCGTTGCCTACAACATGAGCGAGTGGCGTGAGTTCAAGCATCTTCTGACTAGTCCAAGAGGGGACGTCGCGGTTCTGCTGGTGACCTTTCTTCTCACTGTTTTCATCGAGCTCACGGTTGCTATCCAAGTTGGCATCCTTCTCGCCGCATTCCTCTTTCTGCAAAGGATGTCGAACGAATCCCGAGTCAATGTGATAACTCAAACGCTTGATGAAGACGAGGAATTCCTGTCGCGAGACATGTCAAAGATCGACATTCCTAAAGGCGTCGAAGTCTTTGAGGTTTACGGCTCGCTGTTCTTCGGGGCCGTCAGCCAGTTCAAGGAATCGATTCGGGTCGTCGCAAATAAGCCGAAAGTAGTCATTTTGAGAATGCGCCAAGTGCCTTCCATCGACGCGAGTGGAATCCACATCCTGGAAGAGGTCGTGAAAGAATCACACGTTTCTGGAGGGATCGTCATCTTTTCGGCTGTGTCCGGGTCTGTATTCCAAGCGATGAAAGAAAGCGGATTCGTAGATTTAGTAGACAACCGAAATTTCGTACCCGATATCTTCGCTGCTTTAGAGATCGCGCGCGGACACATTAAATCGATGTCAAAAGAAATATCAGATTAGGTCTGCCATTCTGGGAGAGTGTTGCCCATAAGCCATCCCGGGGATCGCGAAAGAAAAGGCGAGCTAGGTGCTCGCCTTTCCGTCAATACTCCACTGAAGACTAGAAGCGGTAGTTCATTCCGAAACGGAAATTGTGGCTCTTGACCCGGGCCGAGTGAGTAAAGACGTTTTCCGGGACCGAGTCGTTTCCGTCAACAGTTAGATTGTTGCTTGTTCCCGAAACTCGGCCGAAATCTGCATAGAGGTATTCGACTTTCGCTGACCATCCATCCGACATCTTCACCTCGACGCCGCCGCCTGCTGCGTAACCCGTGCGCGTCTTTTTGAACGAAGCCGTTCCGAGAGCGTCCGAATCGTTGTCGGTGAAGACAGCGTTATACTCGACGTTTGTCATAGCAAGACCGCCGGTAGCATAAAGTAGTGCCGGTCCGGCCGTAACACCGACTCGCGGCCGAGCCGTGAACATCCAGTTGGTCTTTACCGATTGTGCGATCTGGAAACTCGACGTGCAGCAGGGATATTCGTCGCCCGACACGATCTCTTTATTGATACGGGCGACACCGAAGTCAGCCTCGGCTCCGATCACAAAGCGGCCGAACTGCTTGTTGTATCCGGCCTGTCCGCCGCCATTGAAGCCATTGGACTCAATGGTCTGAGCTCCAGCCGCATTGATCGCACCCGGACTCGTAGCGTCAAAGTAGCCGGTTGGGCTGAAGATCGTCGACGTATTGACACCAGTACGGCCGACTGTGATGCCGGCGTGACCGCCGACGTAAACGCCGGTCCAGTCGTCCGACGACGACGTTTGTGCTAGCGTCGCACCTGCCGCGATGGATACGACGACGAATGAAAGAATTGCGGACGTAAACTTTTTAGTATTATTCCTCATATATGGAACTCCATTTCTTATGCTGTTGTCAGCTCCGTGATGTAATAAATTGGTAATTCAGGTCAGTGTTGCCCTGCTGTAAGTGGCGGACAAAAGTGATGACGTCATTCTACTACGTCTTTCACGAATAAGCTTTCAATTCCTCAATCTGACCTACCGCCGTCATAAGTAGATAACGCGAGGACCAACGCATTTTGGTATCAGGCGTATGAAAAATTTCTATCAGGATTATCTTGCGGATGCTCTTCAGTCGTTTCGCAATTATAAGAAGCTCGCGGATATGACTGTCAATCAAGTGAGCGATGAGGAATTCTTTGCTGTTATTGACACGGAGTCGAATTCGATCGGGGTGATAGTTAAGCACCTCGCCGGAAACCTTCATTCGCGCTGGAAGGATTTTCTAACGGCCGACGGCGAGAAGCCGGAGCGGAATCGTGACAGCGAGTTTGAGATAATAGCAGACACACGCGAATCTTTGATGGAGTATTGGGAATCGGGATGGGAGACGCTATTCGACGCGATCGAGGCACTGACGGAAACGGATTTCTCAAAGACGATCACCATCCGCGGAGAGCCGCACACGGTTGTCGAGGCGATCAATCGACAACTGACCCATTACAGCTACCATATTGGCCAGATCGTTTTTCTCGCGAAGCATCTTAAATCGGCGAACTGGAAAACTCTTAGTGTCCCTCGAAATCGGTCGGCTGAATATAACCAGCACCTCACTGACCAGCAAGCGGCGGGTGTTGAGAAGTCGAACCGGATCGATACCGCGATGGAGTTTGCCGAAAAACAAAAATGACGACCTCGTTGTCGAGGCCGCCCTGCCGAAATCTAACGAATGACTAGTATCGACGATACCCGCCTAGTCGGACCCGGCTTATAACCTGCGTTCCGGTCCGCCCATTCGGCAGATAAGTGATCCTGTAAGTCTCTCGATATCGCCGACCGTAGCGCCAAACGATGCGCGTGCGCGTTACAATTCGAGCTCGCCCACGATTCCAGTTGCGACCTCTACGCTGTCCGTACACCTGAATATTACTTGCCGCTGCCGCCGGAGCCGCACCAATCGTCTTGGCGTCCCCCGATGTCGGAGCAATGATCCCAACTGTCAGAAACATAAGGGAGAGAATTATTACCTTTTTCATGTAAGCCTCCATGGTCTTTTCCTTTTCTATGCCCCATTTCGTCTGCGCTTTTCATGGCATCGAATCCATTAAAAACAGGCTGACGAACGTGATTGTATGTAAACGTAGTGTTTTCATACCCCTTTGTTCGGAGAGCACTGCGTTGGTGGCAATCGTCGTGCCTGAACCAGCGCTTTGTGCGATAATCCAAGATATCACTCCTATATGAAGGGAATATCCATCCTCGGTTCTACTGGCTCGATCGGCTGCAATACTCTTAAGGTGATCGAACATCTGGGAGGCTTTCGTGTCGTTGCGATGGCGGCCGGGAGTAATGTAGAAAAGCTTGCTGAGCAGGTAGCCAAATTTGGGCCTGAACTGGTGTCGGTCGACACTGAGGAGAACGCCGAAAAACTAGCTCGCGAACTCAGTGCCGCAGGCACAAAACGACCAAAGATCCTGTTTGGGAGCGATGGCCTAATAGCCGTTTCGACTCATTCTGATGCCGAGACCGTCGTTTCTGCCACAGTCGGGGCCGTCGGATTTGTCCCGACGTTGCGGGCGATCGAGGCAGGAAAGCGCATCGCCCTTGCGAATAAGGAAACGCTGGTGATGGCAGGTGAACTAATGACCGCCGCGGCCGCCAAAAGCGGTGCCGAGATACTGCCGGTCGATAGCGAGCACAACGCTATTCATCAATGCCTCCGCGGCGAGAAGATATTGGAAGTAACCCGGCTTATTTTGACGGCATCCGGAGGTCCTTTTCGTGAAAAGTCATCGGATGAAATAGCTGCCGCGACGAGAGAACAGGCACTCAATCACCCTAACTGGTCGATGGGCGACAAGATCACGATCGACTCGGCCACTTTGATGAACAAGGGGCTTGAGGTGATCGAGGCCCGATGGCTGTTCGGGTTCGACGCCGATCAAATCTCGGTGATCGTGCATCCGCAGTCGGTCGTTCACTCAATGGTAGAGATGGTTGACGGTTCAGTGATTGCCCAGCTAGGGGTAACGGATATGAAGCACCCGATACAATACGCCCTGACCTATCCGGAACGGCAAGCCGGGTGTCTAAAGTCTCTCGACTTCGCGAAGATAAGCCAGCTTACGTTTGAGGAGCCCGATCTCGACCGCTTTCCCTGTCTCGGACTTGCGTACACTGCCCTCCGAACTGGAGGTTCGATGCCCGCGGTTCTTAATGCCGCGAATGAGGTCGCGGTGGAATCGTTTTTGAACGGAAAGATCGGCCTTGCTGACATAGCTGCGGTAAACAAGGGGGTTATGGACGACCATACGACAACTCTTGCGGATTCGCTCGATGCCGTCCTAAATGCGGACGCATGGGCCCGCTCACGCGCTATAATGAAGATCGAACGGTCTGCCGCAGCGGTTTAGTTACAACTCTGATCGCAGGATCCGGTTCTAAATGTAACTAAACGCGGTTTATCGCGTATTTATTTGCTTATGCCCGATATTTTATTAGTCATTTTAGCCGTCATTTTCGTCCTTGGAGTCGCGATCAACATCCATGAGTTCGGACATTTTATTGTCGCGAAGCTTCTCGGAATGCGGGTCGAGGCGTATTCGTTTTTCGGCCTTGGACCGCGAGTTTGGGGATTCAAGGTGGGCCATACGGACTACCGCATCTCCGCCATCCCACTTGGCGCTTACGTAAAACTCTATGGAGATGAAGCGACTGCGGCACTCGAGGGTGGTGAGTCGGACGGCGAAAAAGTTCCGGATGGAGAGTTATATGAACTCAGACCTCGATGGCAGAAGTTCCTGGTAATGGTCGGCGGACCGTTTATGAATATCGTGCTGGCGTTGGCGATCCCGTTCTTCGGGGCGTTGATGTACGGAGTCCCATCAATGCCAGCCCCCATCGTGGGAATTACGGACAACGGCGGCTCGGCCCAGAGTGCCGGAATTCAGCCCGGCGATCGAATAATCGC